>DASYBM010000014.1 GCA_036500765.1 Candidatus Sulfotelmatobacter sp. | reverse complement strand
GTTGCGGCACGCTGGAGCTTGGGGGGCCGAGTACGTCGCCTCACATGAATGTCGATGCGAAGAGCTGACTTCGCCCGCATCAGTTCCCCCCGCATCAGTTCCCAAGGAATTTCAGCGCGACTTAGTGCGAGTTGCGATCGTAACGCATTTCTCGAACGCTGCAATTATCTTGTAGTATAACCCACCCAATCTCTTTGTTTCGATCACTACGATACGCGACTCACGATATAATTCGAAGATCACACCCCGTGAAAGCGAATCGTAAGGGCATAAAAAAGGTATAAAACTGGTGATCATACTCCTAATTCGAACGTAGTACTACCTAATGACCTCTTAATTTCTCTGAATTTCCTGCCTCTCCATCTTGCATAAGCAGTGTTACGGCCAAACTTTTGCCGAGCCAAACTCGCAAATTTGTAATCCTTCTAATGCTGCACCGCACCAAGGTAGTTCCATGTCGATGACGGGATCCGACGCTTTCAACTGGTTCGAAATACCGCGGCCCTTCATCGAACCAACGCTGCGCGCCCTGAGGATGGGGAATACCGCGCTCGATGCGCTCTTTTACGACGTTAACACGATGGTGACCGACCTGTTCTTGCATGGCTCGATCGTTGTGAAGGGAACAGACATATCGCCCCGCTCGCGGTTCTCCGAATTGACCAGGGGCTTCAGCCAACTCGATCTCGGTGCGTTGTCCAATCCGGCAGGCACGATCTTGGTCGTGGACGCCGGACGGCCGCCGCGCATTACGCAGTTCGAGGAGGTCGGGAATTTCATCAGCTGGGTCAAAGAGCACGGCCAGAACCTCAGAAGCGCTTCTGTCACCGGGGTCGGCAGCTCTGCCCTCGGTTCTGCCGCCTTCGCCTGGAATGTCTCGAAAGCGCTCGACGAGCCAGTCGTCGCCATCGTGCCAGGCTACGGGGTTGCAGACGCGATTCAGCAAGGGTTCGAAGGCTGGTTCGGAGTGTACAATTGGTGGGTCGAGCGGATTGCGCAGCAGGTCCTCGGGCACACAATGCCGCTGGCAGCTCGATCGGCCCGCCAGCTAATGGTGACTGGCGCGGACGACGCCGGGGCGAGTACCGGTGCACCTGTATTATGGTGTGGCGGCTGGTCTTCCCTTCCGACGTGGTGCAAGCAAACCTCAAACGTGCTGCACGCAATCCTCAAAGACGTGCCCAACGTCAAGCGTGTTTTCGGCCACAGCAAGGGGGGGGTGGCTATCAAGAACGCTATCCAGCGGCTGCCGCGGGAAATGACCCAGCGCCTACACGTAGTGACCTTCGGATGCTCGATCGCAGAGGATACGCCGACCGCCGGCTATTCGCAGTTTCTAGGGGTGCTTGACGGGCTCGGGCTAATGACCGCCTTTAATCCGTCGCATACTCTGATCCCCACGCATCACAGTACCAATACAAGCATTCCGCTCAGCATGCCTGTCTCCGTGCTTACGCGACTGGCGATGATGAAGGAGGCGGCGGCGCAGCCGCCCGTCATCACGTACCGGCTGATCGAGGAGTTGGGGGCGAGGACAACCCGTCAGCCTATTCTCGTTGCCCGCCAACGCAAGGAAGAGGGCAGCGAAGCCTCCATGGAACGAATCTATGCATATACCGACGTCGCCGGCTGACGCCGTCAAGATCATCCCGGCCGGCCGCGCGTCGCGCTCAGCTCGGCTCCGGAGGAAACTGTTGTCCTGCGAAATACTCCAACTTCAGGAAAACGGGTATGTCTGCTGACAAGGCTGAATTGCTGCAATCTTTGCGTATCGAGCGACCAGACGCGGTCCCGAAGCCCACGCCGCGACGCCGGTGGCCGGTTCGGATCGCCGTCGTGGT
>DASYBM010000013.1 GCA_036500765.1 Candidatus Sulfotelmatobacter sp. | reverse complement strand
TCGAGCGCGTCGGTGCGCTTGGTGTGCAGAATCGTCACCAGGTCCGCGCCATCATCCATTGTGATGTGCGGTTTGTGGTCGATCGCCGCCATGATGTGCTGGTAATACGTGTCATTGTCCTCGCCCTTGATGGCAAAAACCGCGATGCCCTGATCGCGCACCAGGCTCGCCGAAACATCGTCCTGCGTCGAGAGCGGATTCGACGCGCACAGCACCACGTCCGCTCCGCCGTCGCGCAAACAAATCGCCAGGTTCGCTGTCTCCGCCGTAACGTGCAGGCAGGCCGAGATGCGCATTCCCTTCAGCGGCTGGTTCTTGATGAATTCCTTGCGGATAATCTGCAGCACCTTCATGGACTGGTTCGCCCACTCAATGCGCTTTTTGCCCAGTTCGGCCAGTTCTAAACTCTTGATATCGGAATTAACCTGTGCTGCTGTCGACATACGCCTCCTGTGGCGCCTTCATGCTAAGAATTTGAGTTTGTTGACGAAGAATAGTTCAGATACAAGTGCTCTGTCAGAATACACGAATCAAACCTGGATTCGTTATCTTGAAAATACTCTTAGGGGAATAACACTATTGTCATCCTAAGCAAGCGCTTTTCACGCCGCGAAGGATCTGCCCGAGCCGCGCGTCCGGCTCGCTTCCCTCTCGCTTTACTTCCGCACTCCCACCGGCTCCCGCACACCGGCATCGCTCGCCAGCTTCGCCGCCTTATTGGTCGCTTCCCAAGTGAAGTCCGGATCATTCCTTCCGAAATGCCCATACGCCGCGGTCTTCTTGTAAATCGGCCGCCGCAAATCCAGCGACTCGATAATCCCGCGCGGCGTCAACTTGAAATTCGCGCGGACCAAATCCGAAAGACTTTCCGGATTCACTTTCTCTGTGCCAAACGTATCCACGCGCACGCTCACCGGCTCCGCCACGCCGATCGCATAGGCTAACTGCACTTCGCAACGATCCGCCAACTTCGCCGCAACAATGTTCTTCGCAATATACCGCGCCATGTAAGCCGCCGAGCGATCCACCTTGGTCGGATCTTTTCCGCTGAACGCTCCGCCGCCGTGACGGCCCATGCCGCCGTAAGTATCGACGATGATTTTCCGGCCCGTGAGTCCGGTGTCTCCCATCGGACCGCCAATCACAAACCGCCCAGTGGGATTGATGTGATACTTCGTATCCGCATCCAGCAAATGCGCCGGAATCACCGCCTGAATCACATGCTTCAGAATTCCAGCCCGCAATTCGTCGTTGGTCACAGTCTCCGCATGCTGCGTCGAAATTACGACCGCATCCACGCGCACGACATTTCCCTTGGCATCGTACTCAACCGTCACCTGTGACTTCCCATCCGGACGAAGAAACGGCAGCGTCCCATTCTTCCGCACCTGCGACAACCGCTGCGTGAGTTTGTGCGCCAGCGAAATCGGGGTCGGCATCAACTCCTCGTTCTCATTCACCGCATACCCGAACATCATTCCCTGGTCGCCGGCGCCGCCGGTGTCGACGCCCATGGCGATATCGCCCGATTGTTTGTTGATGCTGGAGATGACGGCGCAGGTGTTGCAGTCGAAGCCGTGGAGGGCGTTGTCGTATCCGATGGACTGGACGGTGCCGCGAACGACTTGCTGGAAATCGACGTAGGCTTTGGTGGTGATTTCTCCGGCGATAACGACCAGGCCGGTAGCGGTGAGAGTTTCGCAAGCGACGCGGCTGGCGGGATCGTCGGCGAGGCAGGCGTCGAGGATGGCGTCGGAAATCTGGTCGGCGATTTTGTCGGGATGGCCTTCGGTCACGGATTCAGAAGTGAATAAATAACGGTTCTTAGAGGGCAAGTTGTATCTCTCCTTGAGTGCACGTGTCAGCGGGAGTTGAGTCGCGAGCGGCACGTGGCGAAAAACTTCGGACTAGGTACCTGAGCGCTCGCGATGAGCGAAAGGCGAAAAGAAGTCCTCAAAAAAGGCTAACAGACCGCTTCCCAAGGCGCAACGGTTTTGACCCTAAATGGCCGAGTTTGAATTCAACAGCGGAAATGGGGGCGTGGATGGGGAATTGTCGAATCTGGCCGTCACGGTGGGGAAAAAGTTTAGACGCCTCGTACCGAAGGCGGCGGAGGGAGCGATCACACGTGTGTCAGCCATGACCGTCAGCCCCTTCGAACCAACTCGGATTAAATCGCGATTACACTCCCTGACACACCTACTTCTCTTTCTCTAGCCCCGCCGCGAACGCGTCCAGCGATAGCGATCGCAGCAGGTTCCTTCGCATGCCACGTTCCACCTCGGCCAGGCGGTCGGACGCCGCCGTGATCCACTCGAAGTCGGCGGACTCGGCCAGACGCTTCAACTCCGAGGCGATGTCGGTATTTCTGACCAACTCCGGCACGCGCGCCTCAATCGACGCCAGATCGCGTAGCAGCGAATAGAGCGTGCGAATCAACTGCTCCGTCTTTTCCCGGCCCTCCGCCCCCGGACGGTACGACTCGGTCACCTTGAACAATTCGCTGTGCTCGCCACCTAGCAAGGCTGACCTCAAAATGGCCAGCGCGTGCGCGCGGGACGCAACATAAGCCGCGAGATCGAAACTGCGAGCGCGTCCTACTGCTCCTTCGCATAACCGCGCCACGAGCGTACTCTCGGTCGCCTTCCACTCCGGACGATGCTCCGCCAGAAAGCGTTCAATTTCTTCTGGCGGCAACGCGGCCAGATGAAACACCATGGACCGCGAGCGGATCGTCGGCAGCAGTTCGCCCGGATTCTCGGTCAGCAGAAAAATCGTGGCGAACTCCGGAGGCTCCTCCAGCACCTTGAGCAGCGAGTTCGCGGCTTCCTTCATGAACGCCGAATCGGTGAAGATGTAAACCCGTTCTCGGCCCTCAGCCGGCCGGTAATAAATTGTCTCGATCACGCGCCGCACCTGGTCGACCTTGATCATCATCTGCGGCGGATCGGGAGGAATTACCAGCACGTCGGGGTGGGTCTGCACAAACAGCCGAGTCTCTTTCTTGTCGGCCTCGCGCAGATTCTCGCGGGCCTCGACGGCCTCGGCAAAGCGCGCATGGAGATCGGCCGCCTGCGCGATGCGCCGGCAGTTCGCGCATGTCCCACAAAAATCGGGCAACCCATCGGTGGTCGTAGGCGTAAGACAGTTCAACGCCTGCGCCAGCATCAGCGCCAGCGTGTACTTCCCTGATCCCGCACCGCCCGCAAGTACAACCGCGTGCGGAAAGCGCTCGCGCGCCAGCATGTCGCGCAGGCGATGGACGGTCTCGGCGTTCCCGTAGAAATCAGAAAATGGCATAAGCCTTAGGGGTCATGAGCTTCTAGCCTCTAGCTCCCAGCTGAACCGTTCGTCGGTTTAGCTAGAAGCTAGAGGCTAGAAGCTAGAAGCCCGGGTAGCGGAATGATCTCCTACAACTTCAACTTCTGACGGACCACTTCCACAATCTTCTGATGCGTCTGTCCCGGCGTGCCGCGCGCGTTGACCACCGCGACCCGCCCGTGGTCCCGCGACGCGATCGCCAGATATCCTTCATGCACGCGCGCAAAAAACGTCCGCGTCTCCGATTCGAAGCGGTTCTCGTCAGCGTGCCCCGGCTTCGCAGCCTTAAAACTTCGCTTATTCCGCCGTCGCGCCCGACTCACGCTCGCACCCGCGTCGGAGTCCAGAAGAATCGTCAAGTCTGGCTGCAAGTTCCCGCACAGCACCCGATGCAACTCCCGCACCGCGGCGCTTCCCAGCTTGCGTCCGTGCCCCTGATACGCCTCGGTCGAATCGGTAAAGCGATCGCAGAGCACGATGCCGCCCGCGGCCAGCGCGGGCTCAATCACCTCGGCGATATGCTGCGCCCGCGAAGCGAACATCAGTGCCATCTCGGCCAGCGGCGACAGCCCCGCTGTGCCGGAATCGAGGAGTACTTTGCGAATCTTCTCTCCGGTTAGCGTCCCGCCGGGCTCGCGCGTCTCAACGACTTTGTGTCCCGCCGCGCGCATCACCGCCGCCAGCTTCCGCATCTGCGTGCTTTTGCCCGTTCCATCGAGCCCTTCAAACGTGATGAACTTTCCGCGCCGGGACATCCTGCGAAATCATAGCAGCCACGACAGCGATTCTGCTGAATGTGCGATTCGTATCAGGGCATCGCTTCAGCGATGCCGCTTGAGGCCACGAAGGGCGAACGGCTTTAGCCGCTGGCTGTCCACGCAGTCGCAGCGGCTAAAGCCGACTCGTGCACTCTGCCGTTGCGGCACGCCTGAAGGCGTGCCCTGATACGAATCATGCACCCTGTACCGCCGCACTCTCCGGCTGCTATAGTCATAAATTCCGCGTCAAAAGAATCCGTCCATCACGAACATGGGGGCCCAGTAAGAATGAACCTCTCCAAGTCCTTGGGAGCAGTCTGCATCGCGTTCCTAGCCGTTTCCGCGTGGGCCGTCACTCCGCCCAGCGTCACCATCTCCGTAGACGCCACCACCGCTCCCCGCAAAATCTTCCACGCCTCGCTCAAGATTCCCGCGTCGCCAGGCGACCTCACCCTCTACTACCCCAAATGGATTCCCGGCGAACACGCCCCCGACGGCCCCGTCGTCGACCTTGCCGGCTTAAAGTTCAGCGCGAGCGGCAAGATTCTGAAATGGCGTCGCGCCCTCGACGACGGCTTCACGCTCCACGTTGAAGTCCCCGCAGGCACGACCGAAATTTCCGCCGAACTCGACTTTCTTTCTCCCGCCACTTTCGAGAGTGGATTCTCCGCCGGTTCTTCGGCCACCGACAAGCTGGCGATCATCAGTTGGAACCAGGTCCTGCTCTATCCCAAAGGCTGGAAGTCCGACGACATCAATTACTCCGCCAGCCTGAAGCTTCCTGATGGCTGGAAGTTCGGCACTGCCCTGCCAGTGACGGGCCACAGCGGAAACGAAATCAAGTTCGCCACGGTCTCGCTTACTACGCTGGTTGACTCCCCGGTCATCACTGGAGAATTCCTCAAAGTCGTCCCGCTCGCCCAGGATCCCGTCACCGAAATGGATATCGCTGCCGACAGCGCCGCCGCGCTCGACGCCCCGCCGGAAGTCTGGGATCACTACCGGAATCTGGTCGATCAGGCCGGGAAACTTTTCGGCGCGCACCATTACCGCGATTACCACTTTCTCTACACGCTGAGCGATCACGTGGCGCACTTCGGCCTGGAGCATCACGAATCCGACGATAGCCGGGTCAGCGAGCGCTCTCTGGTCGACGACACCGCGCGAAGAATGTCGGCCACTCTGCTGCCTCATGAATATGTGCACTCGTGGAACGGGAAATTCCGCCGCCCCGCCGACCTCGCCACTCCCGACTATCAGCAAGCCATGCAGGACGATCTGCTCTGGGTCTATGAAGGCCTGACCAACTATCTCGGCGAAGTGCTCACCGCCCGCAGCGGCCTGCTCACCCACGACCAGGAGCGTCAAGATCTGGCGCGCACCTCCGCCGCGCTCGATCATCTTCCCGGCCGCGAATGGCGCAACCTGCAGGATACCGCCGATGCCGCTCCACAACTCTATTTCTCATCGAACAGTTGGTACTCCTGGCGCCGCAGCACCGATTTTTATGCGGAAGGTACGCTGGACTGGCTCTGGGTCGATGTGATCATTCGCCAGCAAACCAAAGGCGCCAAATCGATCGACGATTTCTGCCATCTTTTTCACGGCGCTCCCAGCACCGCGCCGATGGTTAAGACCTATACCTTTGACGACGTGGTCAAAACCCTGAACCAGGTTGTTGCCTACGATTGGCGGGGCTTCTGGACTGAACGCCTCACCAACCACGGGCCCGGCGCGCCCCTCGGCGGCATCGAAGGCGGGGGATGGAAAGTGGTCTACGACGAAACCCCTTCTGAAATGAGCAGCAGCGCTCAGGGCATGTTCCACTTTGTCGACGCTGCGTACTCGCTCGGCCTGCAACTGAACGACGATGGCGGAGTCGCCGACACCATCGAAGGCATGCCCGCCGCGAAAGCCGGCATTGGACCGGGCATGAGACTGGTAGCCGTGAATGGCCGACGCTTCTCCGGCGAAGTCCTGCGTGACGCGCTCAAAGCCGCGAAAAACAATACAGCGCCGATCGAGTTGCTGGTGGAGAATGCCGAGTATTACAAAACCTATAACATCGACTACCACGGTGGCGAGAAATATCCCCATCTGGTGCGTGATGAGTCCAAGCCAGATTTGCTGAGCGAGATATTGAAAGCGAAGTGACGACCCGACTGCGACGTAGCAGCGATGTTCTCGAACAAGAAAACCCTGGAGTGATGTCATCCTGAGGAGGGCGCAAGCCCTCCGAGGGACCTGACGAAACGCAGGCAGCAGCTATGCAGTCGAAAAGTCCCTCCACGCTGCATGCAGTGAGAGCTTTCCCGTCCACGCCATCGCGGCGTCCATCTGACGTAAGGTCCCTCATGCCGGCTCCGCCGCCATTCAGGATGACAAGGCCGTCTGGCTATATTCCTATTTCGGGAAGCCCAGAGTGCGAATGTGACATCCGTCACAGACTCTTGCTGCTCCGCATCTGCATGCTCAACCCATGGCCAAGACCTACTACGTCTATATCCTCAGCAGCCAGCGCCGCGCTCTCTATATCGGCATGACTAGTAATATCGAACAGCGAATCTTCCAACACAAGACGCACGCGTTCGCCGGGTTCACCGCAAAATACAATATAAGCAGCCTGGTTTATTTCGAGCGCCACGGTTCCGTCCTGACGGCGATACGGCGCGAGAAAGAAATGAAAGCCTGGCGTCGCCAAGAAAAAATCGACCTCATCGAGTTAGCCAATCCAAAGTGGAAAGATCTAAGCTACGGCTGGTACCAACGCCACCGCTATCAACCAGACAGTAAAGTCAGTTAGCGACGCAACACGGGCCAGTATCGGAAACTAAGCTAGCGCGATGTCATCCTGAAGAGGGCGCAAGCCCTCCGAGGGACCTGACGAAAAGCATGCACCTGTGTGCAGTCATAAGTCCCTGCACGCTGCATGCAGTGAGAGCTTTCCCATCCACGCCATCGTGGCGCCCATCTCACGTGAGGTCCTTCACGCCGGCTGCGCCGACATTCAGGATGACAACGATCGTGTTGACAGCCGATGCTGTAGCATAGCTGCGTCCTCGAGAACCATGACCCACACCCGAGCTACTCTCACTCTCATCAGCCTCGCCGCTCTATTCGCCACTTCAGTCCGCGGCCAAATCCTCGGCTTTACCCCCGCCTCAGCCGCCCACGAAACCGCCGTGGAAACGAAATATAAATCCATCCCCACCCCCGATGAAGAACGCCGCCAGCATCGCATCTTCACCGCCGAACCTCACGTCGCCGGATCGAAACGCAACAACGAACTCGCCGACTACATCGCCGCCGAATGGAAGAAGCAGGGACTGGAAGACGTCGTCATCCGCCGCTACGACGTCTACGGCACCAATCCGAAAAGCGCGTCGCTGGAAATAATCGCGCCCATCCACTACCGGGCAGTCCTGCGTGAACAACCCATCGCCGGCGATGCCGACTCCAACAATCCCGCAATCAGCGGCGCATGGCTCGGCATGTCAATCTCTGGCGAGATCACCGCGCCTGTGGTCTATGCGCACAGCGGCAATCCCGAAGATTACGATCTGCTGCGCAAGAATGGAATCAACGTCAAAGGAAAAATAGTCCTTGTCCGCTACTCGAACCCGTACAGCTACCGCGGATTCAAAGCGCTGACCGCGCAGCGCGAAGGCGCGGCCGCAATTCTGATCTACAGCGATCCGCAAGAAGACGGCTACAAGAAAGGCAAAGTCGGCCCCAATGGCCCGTGGGGACCGGAATACAAAATTCAGCGCGGCTCGATTACCTATGACTTCATGGTCCCCGGCGACCCGACCACTCCGGGATGGGCTTCTGTCCCAGGCGCGAAGCGCATTCCCATTGAGCAAGCCGCATCGGCGCCGAAAATTATGGCGCTGCCGCTGTCCTGGCACGACGCCAAGCCTCTGCTCGAAAACATGGACGGTCCCGTCGCGCCAGAAAATTGGCAAGGCGGACTGCCCCTTCAGTATCACCTCGGCGGCGAGCGCGCGAAAGTCCATCTGAAGATCGAAATGGACAACGGCATCCAGCCCTACTACGTGGTCGAAGGCCACATCCGCGGTGCGGAACTGCCTGATGAATGGGTCGTGCTCGGCAACCACCGCGATGCCTGGGCCTTCGGCGGCGTCGACCCATCGAGCGGCACCGCGTCGATGATGGAATTGACGCGGGCCATGGGACAACTCGCGAAAGAAGGCATGCGCCCGCGCCGCACGCTCGTGATCTGTAGTTGGGACGGAGAAGAGATCGGCCTCACCGGCTCCACCGAGTGGGGAGAACAATTTGCCGACGAACTCCGCGCCAAAGCCGTCGCTTATATTAACGTCGACGAAGCCACATCAGGCCCCAACTTCCACGGGCAGGCCGTCGCCTCGCTCGCGCCCTTGCTGGTCGAAACCAGCCGCACGCTTCAGGATTCATCCGGCAAGAGCCTCTACGACGCCTGGAAAGTCACGGCAGAGCGCGAAAAAGAAGAAGGCACGCAAACTGGCCAGATGAACGATTCCGGAGTCAAAGATTCCGGTCTCGCCGACACCCGCATCGGCAGCGGCTCGGACCATACGGTGTTTCTGAATTTCGTCGGCATGCCCGTGATCGGCTTGCAGTTCGACGGCGACTACGGCGTCTACCATTCCGGCTACGACGACTTTTACTGGATGAACCACTTCGGCGATCCCGGCTACCGCTATCACACGCTCATGTCGCAGCTGTGGGGCGTGACCGCTCTGCGCCTCGCGAATGCTGATCTGCTCCCTTTTGACTTCGCCAACTACGGCAGCAACATCCGCCAGTTCGTGGATGATCTCGCTAAAGCAAATCACATGTGGGGACAGCCGCCCTCGGCTGTCCAGCCGGGCGAAGCCCGGCAGTCGCCGCCGCTGGATCTGAAGCCGGTGCAAGATGCTATCGACGCCTTCGAAGTCGCCGGAAAAAAGCTAAACGATTCCCTAAGCCGCAAACTCGCTTCCGGCCCAATCGATCCCCAGTTCGCGCTAACCCTCAACCACGGCATGATGCAAGTCGAGCGCAACTGGCTAAACCCCGACGGCATCCCCGGCCGCCCATGGTTCAAACATATCCTCTACGGCGCCCGCTTCACCTACGCCCACCTGGAGTTACCCGGATTGACCGAAGCGGTCGAAGCCCAAGACTGGCCGACGGCGAAGCAGCAAGCAGAAATCCTGCAGCGCGCCCTGGAGAAGAACACAAAACTCATTGGCGAGTTGAACTACAGTCTGCAGTAACCACCTGCGTCCATCAACCAGACGGAAGCAGCGTAATCACTCCCGGGATGAGTCACTTAGCCGACGCCTCAGTTCCCAGCAACGGAATGAGAAAACGGCCGTGCTCCCAATCGTGTGCGAAGGAGAGAAACTCTCCATCGTAGACGCAAGCGACATTATTCCCGCTTTCGTCGCTATCGACTCTGAAGCGCTTTAAAACCTCGCCTGACAGCGGGTCAATCTGGTAAATGAAGCTGCGTTTTCCCGAACTGACGTGCAGATAGAGGTCGCGGTTGCTGACAACGATCCTATCGAACTTTGTATTTGGAGGTAGTCTTGGATAGAGCGCTCGGACCCCGCCGCCTTCTTTAACCTCCAGCAGGGGCAGATCTGCGCCCCTCTGAAGAACGAAGACGGAAGACTTTTGGGGGACCAACTGAACCGGGGCCACTACGTAGACTCCGGAATCGACGTTAGCGGAGTCTGCGTTACCGGGCCCTTTGCTGAGGGCTGACTTACGCATCGCTCCTCTTGCCGGGCGCAACATGCGAAGCAGGGTCCCATCGTCTTTAAAAAAGGCGAGCTTCGGTGCGTGGTCAGCTTCAGCAAATCCGTAGATTAGAATATTGCCAGACTCGAGAACGCCCACCTCGGAAGCGCGGAAGTCGTCCTGAATTTGCATCTTTCCCCGGTACTGGCCGCTTCGGTCAAACGCGACAAGATAGTCGTGATAGACCGCGGCAGTGGGCTGTTCTGGTTTACTATCAGGCGACGCGCGAACCAGAAAAAAAAGACCGGACGAGCTTACCGAATGGCTGCGTTCTTGAATGTCGTAAAGGCCGGGCGCCTCCGCGAGTCGGTACTTTTGGACCTCGCCGGACCGGGGAATCGCAGCAAGGAAACGACCGCTTAAATCCTGGAAGTTGACAACCGGCGCGGGATCGAACATCCCCACGAACACCGTGCCGTCTTCGGTGCACTCGAACGGGAGCATCATCACAGGAGTAGCCTTCAACCCCCCGAGGGGCTCGCCCCTCTCAAAGACGACATCAAAGAGAGGCGTGGGTGCCCGCGGTGCCGCCGGTCGGGATCTCGCCGCTTTGTCTTGGGAAGCCCCCACCTGGATCAATAGCAAGATTAGAACTGCTACTCGGAAGATGTTCAACACGGCTAACTCCCCTGCCTACGCACGATCATTCCAGCAAAACCAGGCACGGGTCTAAAGCCGTCGCGGCGGGAGCCCCGGTGTAGGCGGAAACTACCGCGACAATCTGGGATTAAGTAATCGGCTAGCTGAACATACCGCTTTTCTCCGCGAGGCACCTTTAAGGCGGCTCCCACACAGTTGCCGTAAGCGCCAATCACGGAGGGCTGACTCTCGCCGCAGCATAGCACAGATCCCAGTATTGGAAACTGCCCATACGCGAAGTCGGGCCCAGGCTCGATAATCTGCCCCGAGCCGGAACAGTTCGGCCCTTCGCAGTAGATGTCGTAGACAGTTGGGGTCTCCATGCAAGCATGACAGAGGGCCCCGCTCAGACCAAGCAAAAACACCAGCTCTAGCAATATCAATTTCATCGTCCCTCCCAATTATCTTCGCACAGCACTCGAATACTGTCGGAACTGTGCGACCTCGAATTCGCGACGGACGGCATGATAGCGGCCTTAACTGTGCAAAATCGCTCCTGCTCCTTTTGCGTTCCGATTTCGTAACATCCCGCGCCTAAGTCCTTGTAAGATGCCCATGGTCAGTACCGGGCATTCGACCCCTGGCAAAAAAGCTTGTTCCACTTTCGTAACCCAGCCGAGAGGGCTCGTGCGACATCAGATTTTCATCGGCAACGTCAGGTCGGAATGCAATCGTTCGGAGTTGCCAGCCCTAGCGACTGGAGGCGGAAGCTGGGCCCTGCTGCAGGGCCTAACCCCGTTGGCCACTTCGCCCGCCCGCTGCGATCCTCACGTCGTAGTCATTCTGTAGATTGAGCCAGAACTGCGCCGGCAGATTGAAATATTTTCCCAACCGAATGGCAGTATCCGCGCTGATCGCCCGCTCACCGCGAACTACTTCGTAAGTACCGAGGAAATCGAGGTTCTTGCCAAAGCATACGCGCTAATACCCAACGGCTCCATAAATTCCGTCTTCAGGATTTCTCCCCGATGCACGGCGAACAGCTTCTTCGATCTGGCCATTTCGACTCCTGGTGACAATCATTCTGACTCATTCATCTCCCGTTCCATCACTATCCGCAGTGCGCCGTTGATCCGTGTCTGGTAGCGGCGCCCGTCGCGTTTGAACCAGGCCAGCACGTCGGCATCCAGACGCAATGTGACCGGCTTCTTGATTGGCTTGTAGAACTCCAGCACTTCTCTCATCGAGACCGGATTCGACGATTCGACCGAGGCTGATAGGCTCAAACCGGTGCGCCCAGTTCGCCGCCGCGCGCTCGCATTTTTCCCGCTGCGCCTGGCATTTCTTGCTTTTTTCGTAAGTCGTTTTTTCTGTGCCATTTGCCTCACTATACTTATTCATTTGTACGTACGCACTCGTAATAAAAGTGTTCCTGCAGGAACACTTGTGCAAAACTTGCAAAACTTACCCCGCTGCCTCCACGACCAGTTCGTCGTCCTGCATGAAGTCGAAGGCGTCTTGGGGCACCGGATTCTGCCACACTGGAGCGAAGGACTGGCGATGCAACGGCGTCGGCCCCAGCGTGCGTAACGCAGCCAGATGTTTCGGGGTGCAGTATCCCTTGTGCGAGGCCAACCCGTAGGCGGGAAAGACGGCGTCCCAGTCGCACATCATGCGGTCGCGCTCGACTTTGGCCAGGATGGATGCGGCTGCGATCGACGCCGAGAGCGCGTCGCCATGGATAATGGGGTATTGCGGCTGCGCGCAATCCAGGCGCAAGGCATCGACCAGCAAGTGGTCGGCCGCGGGCGCCAGGCGCATGACCGCATCGCGCATGGCCGCCCGCGACGCGTGATAAATGTTGATCTGATCGATGCGGGCTGCGTCCACCGCCGCCACGGCCCACGCGACCGCGTGTTCGCGGATGCGCTCCGCCAGTACTTCCCGCCGCTCCGGCAAGAGTAGCTTCGAGTCGCGCAGCCCGCGCACCCGGTATGCCGGGTCAAGGATTACAGCCGCTGCCACGACGCATCCGAACAGAGATCCGCGGCCGACTTCGTCCACCCCCGCGACCAGGCGCGCGCCCGACGCCCAGGCCTTCTTTTCATAGCGCAACGTGCAGCGTAGTTTTTTCAGCAGGCGCAACTTGGCGGCGGAGGGCGACAGCGTTCGTGCAGGCGGCGACTTCATCGCAAAATGGGCAGTTGTCCAACATCTTCGTCGAGTGTGCGAAATCCTGCAAGCAAAAAGCAGATTCCTCGCTTCGCTCGGAATGACAAATCCTTTAGCTTCCCACTTTCCCGCCAGCCCCCCACTTTTCCTTCCGCCCCCACTTTTCCTTCCGCCCCCACTTTCCCCGCCAGGCCCACTTTTCCCTTAGCCCACCGCTTTTCCGATGCCGTCCCACCTGCGGGCCAGCCCTGAGCCACGGTAGTAATACCGCTCAGTAACCATACTGAGATTACGCACGTACATTGTCCGACCGGACATGTACTGGTAACTTCATCTCAAGTCGAGAGCAAGTGCGGAGAGGTCGCTGTGCAAAACAAATCCAATCCACAAGAGAAACAGAATGGGCTGCTCACCGGCAAGGTGGTGCACCTTGCGATACCCGTACGCTGGAGCTTGATGGGCCAGGAAGGCCGCGGGGCCAGCGAGACGGCATGTACCTATGACATCCACCCGCACGGCGCAAGGTTGCTCAGCTCGCGCCAGGTCAACGTCGGCGATCTGGTGATGGTGGAGCGCGGGCGCAACAAAGCTATCTGCCAGGTGATGTGGTCCGGGCATCCGGATTCTCCGTTGCGCGGCCAGTTCTCGGTGCAATGCGTTGAGGGGAGGACTCCGTGGGAGGATGAATTGCGTCAGATGCAGGAGCAGTATCAGCCGGTTATTCTTGACGCCCCAGTCGGCAGGTCGATGCTCGGCAAGTCAATGCGTGGATTTGAGCGTCCCGATGCCAACCGGCGGCGGCGGCCGCGCTTCTACGTCGAGGGCCAGGCCGAGGTAATTGACGGCGTGCAGCGGGCAGCGGGCGAAGTGCAGCAGATTTCCGAATATGGCGCGCGCATTTCTGCCACGGAAATCCTGCGCCCCGGAACCGACTTCCGCCTTATGCTGAACATGTTCGACATCAGCGTAGCGGTGAAGGCGCAGGTGAAATATCTGGTCGACAATCTCAGCATGGGTGTGGAGTTCCAGCAGATTCGCCGGGGCGACCGGCCGTTGCTTAGTTATGTGTTGAGCAAAGTCCGCAAGAAACGGGTCGAGGAGTTCGTCGAAGTCGAAGTAGTGCGGGAGCCTCTGGCCGCAGTGGCAAGCTAGTCGCCGACGAACGGCGTCAAGCAAAACCAGGCGAGTTCTTGCCTGGCAGTGGCCGTATCCCTTCGACTTCGCGCAGGGTAAGCTCCGACCCGGCCCCACACAAGCGAAACTACACAGCAGAACCGTTAGCTCTTTTCAACGTCGCGCAGGCGGGCGGCCTTGCCCCTCAATCCGCGCAGGTAGAACAGTCGGGCGCGCCGAACCTTGGACGAGCGCATTAGTTCCACCTTGTCGACCACCTTGGAATTGATCGGGAAGATACGTTCCACGCCCTGGCCAAAGCTGATCTTGCGGACGGTGAAGCTGGCTTGCGGACCGTTGTCTCGCTTGATGACCACGCCTTCGAAGGCCTGCACGCGTTCTTTGTCGCCTTCTTTGATCTTGACGTGAACTCGAACGGTGTCACCGGGATGGAAGCCGGGGATGTCGGTGCGTTGCGATTTGGCCAGCAGCTTTTCGATGATTAGGTTTGACATTGTCGTTTATCCTTGGTGAAAAATCGTCGGTCGTCGGTCGTCGGTCGTTAGTCGTCGGTCGTTGGCCTTGAACTAAGAGCTACGCCCTAAGACCTACGACCATTTCAATCTTTGTTCGCTCCGTCGCGCCTGATAAGATCCAGAATCTTTTTATCGTCCTCGCTCAACGTGGCGCCTTCGAGCAAATCCGGGCGATTGCGCAGCGTTTTTCTTAGTGCTTGTTCCTTGCGCCAGCGGCGGATTTCCTGGTGATCGCCGTTCAGCAAAACTTCCGGCACTGCCATCCCGTGAAAATCTGCGGGACGCGTGTAATGCGGATAGTCGAGCAATCCGCCGGAACCGCAGGTCGAATCCGCCGCGTCGGCAGCTTCTCTTTCGGGGTGCGCCGTGAATGACTCTTGGCGCGTCGAGGCTTCGTTTCCGACAGCGCCGGGCAGCAATCGCGTCACCGCCTCGATGATCACCGCCGCGCCCAGTTCCCCACCGCTCAACACGTAATCGCCAATCGACAACTCGCGGTCGGCGAGAAAATCGGCGACGCGCTCATCCACGCCCTCGTAGCGGCCGCAGATCAGAACCATGCGATCCAACATCGCCAACTCTGCTGCGACCTGCTGCGTGAAGCGCTGGCCCTGCGCCGACAGCAGAATTACCGACTGCTTCGCGCGGCCCGCGATTCGCTCGTTCATGCGAACTTCGCGGCTTGCCAGCTGCAACGTTTCCAGACATTCAAAGAGCGGTTCCGGCTTGAGCACCATGCCTTCGCCGCCGCCGAAAGGGCGGTCATCCACGGTGCGGTGCCGGTCATGCGTGAACTCGCGCAGATCGTGGACTTCGATTTTCGCCAGGCCCATCTCGCGGGCCCGGCGGGTAATGCCGTGATCCAGCGGTCCAGCGAAAAAGCCGGGAAAGATCGTGAGAATATCGGCTTTCATGGACCTGAAAACTTAAACCCTTAACCACAGAGGGCACTGAGGTTCACAAAGAAACCTGCTCAATGCTTTTTATTTCTTTCTGACTGCTGTTCCTGCTTTTCTTCTGGCGTTACTGGGGCGTTTACTTCTAACAGACCCTCCGGCAAATTCATCCGCACCTGACGATGCGCTATATCTACACCCTCGAGATACGCTTCAGCGAAGGGCACGTCGAACTTCTTGCCTTCTTTGTTGTCAACGATCAGCAGCGGGGCTTCGCCGGCTCCGAACTGAAGGTCTTCGATCCGTCCGATTTCGCGGATGTGATCGAAAACTGTGCATCCGATTAGATCGCTTACGTAGGTCCAGCCCGCTTCCAGTTGCGCGCGTTCGGTTTTCGGAACCTGCAACTCAGAGCCGATCAGCAACTCGGCGTCGTTCATCGAATCAACACCGCGAAACTTCAGAACGACCAGACCTTTATGCGGCCACAAATCTTCTACTTCCAGTTCGCGCCTTGTATCTTCGGGCTTGGCGAGCGCCGACTTTGCCAGCGCGAACAACTTCATGCCTGCGGCGAAGCGTTCCGGCACGTTGCTGTGAACTTCCGCTGCAACCTCGCCGTGTCGGCCTTGCGTCTTCACGACGCGGGCCAGGGTGATGAACTCGCCGCGCGCATCGGCCATACCTTACTCGAGAATTTCGAGCGTATAGCGCTTACGGGCGCGATGGCCGGCGGCACTCAACAAGGCGCGCAGGGCGCGAGCGGTCCGGCCCTGGCGTCCGATTACTTTGCCCACATCGCTTTCCGCGACTTCGAGTTCGATTACGTCGTCGTCGAATTTCTCGACGAAAACTTCGTCGGGAGCGTCGACCAGCGACTTCGCAATCAGCTCGACGAGCGTTACGACGTTTCCTGAGGTCTCAGTCATAAGAGTAATTCTCACCCGTGGAAATGAATTCAACACGCCCGTCGGGCGGCCCTCAGTGGCTGAAGCCGCAGTCTGTTGCGGCGTATACGGCACGACTAAAAGTCGTGCCCTGATACGAATCCTCGGCACATCGTTGGGCAGCCGAACTAGGCGGCGGAGCCGGCAGCGGCCGGAGCCGGGGTCTTCGAGAACAGTTTGCCGACGCGCTCCGACATTTGCGCGCCCTTCGACACCCAGTACTCGACGCGATCGCGCTTCATCTCGACGCTGGCGGGATTGGTGCGGGGATTGTAGGTCCCGACCACTTCCACCGGACGGCCGTTGCGGGCGCGCGCCTTCTCAATCACCACGATGCGATAGTGCGGTTGTTTGCGCGCACCACGGCGCGCCAGACGAATCATTAACACAGGTCTTATATCCTTGTTCCGGAAGAGTCCGGTGAGATCGAGGCAAACTCTTATTATGCCGGAGGTTAGGCGGGAATGCAACGTCCTCGTGCGCCTTTTATAAAAGTTCTTGGACCCTAAACCTGCGTCGCGCACCGTGGCGAATATGGACAATTGCGACGCGCTTTGGCTTCTCCAGGATACGGTAGATCACGCGATAGACATGAGGCTTATTGCCATAGAGCAGATGACGGAATTGCTTGCTCTCAGGAGTGACGGGGCAGCGATTCGGATGTTCTGCGAGGGTCAGGATCGCTTGCCTAAGGCCCTCATACCAGCGGAGCGCAGCGGAAGATTCGCCTGCGCGGATGTACTCGTAAATTCCCACAAGGTCGCGCTCGGCACGAGCGGCGATTCTAACGAGATATGCCATGCTTGGCTTCGAACTCGGCGAAGAACTCCTGCACGGGGCGCGTTCGGCCTTTCCTCACGTCGTCCATACCCTGGCGAATGCCTTCGCGGGCGTCGGCGGCGGCTGCGATGTCGAGCAGGCGTTGGTAGGCTTGCGCATCCTGGACTACCGCCGCGGCCTTACCCTTCACCGTCAAGACGACCGGGCGTTTGCTCTTTCGAAGTTGCTTGAGGAAATCTGCTGAGCGACGGCGGAAGGTGGTCAATGACTGAATATCCTGGGTAAGGTCAAGCACGTTTATCATCCTCCTAGGCACCTTTTTAGGTGCTCATAGTATACATCCACTGGATCGCAGGCATCCAGTTCGCACATCTAACATCCTAGCTGTGATAGAATGAGTTAGCGGGAAAGAGATCTCGGACTCCGGCCGCGATCGAACGACGGATCGCGGTTCGTCACCTGACCGGGAAACGGCGCGGGGCGATCGTAAAAATCGAGGTCCACAGTCGCGGGAGCGAGGTCGTTAAGTATAGTCTGGCCTATATCAACACGCGAATCAGCGGCGTGGACAATGGCCGGATACTCGGTTACGACAACAGCCACGGACATCATCACCGACACTTCATGGGTGAGGTTTCATCGGTGAATTTTACCGGCTATTCAGCGCTTCTGAAACGGTTTCAACAAGAGTGAACGATCTCTGGAGACACGAAGATGAGCCGAAAAGCTAAAGTACGCGTGGTGACCGAAAGCACCGAAGAGTTTTTCAGCCGGGCTCGCGAAGACGCCCGCAAGCTGGACCGGGGCCGGAAGCTGGAGCCCGAGCTGGTTATTTCGTTCGAAGACGCGAGTGAAATGATGAAGGTGTTGTCGGCGCAACGGCTGCGGTTGCTGCGAGCCAGCAAGACGGCCACGTCAGTCTCTCTGTTAGCCGAAACCCTGAATCGAAATGCTCGTGCGGTCAGCCGGGATATCGACTTGCTGGAATCGTTCGGCCTTCTGCGCACTCGCTATATGCCGAATCCGGGGCATGGAAGGCGAAGGATAGTGGAATCGAGCGCGAAGAAGTATCAATTGATCGCGAGCATTTAACTCGCGGTCGTATTCGTTATCCCTTACTTCTGGAGGTCGCCCTTTGCAGGCTGTCTACATTCTTTCGGGCGCGCGGACGCCGATTGGGAAATTTGGCGGGGCACTGGCTTCTTTGACCGCGGCGGATATGGGCGTGGTCGCGGCGAAGGCGGCGATGGAGCGGGCTGGGGTTGAGGCGGCGCAGATTGACGAGGCGATTTTCGGCTGCGCGCGGCAGGCGGGGGGTGGGCCGAATGTGGCGCGGCAGATTTCGGTGCGCAGCGGCGTGCCGCAGGAGGTTCCGGCGTTTACCGTCAACAAGGCTTGCGCGTCGGGGATGAAGTCGATTGCGCTGGCGTATCAGTCAATTCTTCTCGGCGATGCCAACTGCATTCTGGCGGGCGGCACGGAGTCGATGTCGCGGGTTCCTTATTATTTCGACGGGGCGCGCTGGGGATACCGGCTGGGCAATCAGGAAATGGTCGACGGGATGTATCGCGACGGATTTTTCTGCCCGCTGGCCAAGATGGTGATGGGCGAGACCGCCGAAGTGCTGGCGGAGCAATACAAGATCACGCGCGAAGAGCAGGATGAATTTGCTTTGCTGTCGCAAAGCCGCGCGGCGCGGGCGATTGCGGCGGGACGGTTCGATGCCGAAATTGTTCCGGTGACGATTGAAGGAAAAAAGGGCGCGACTACGTTTGCGAAGGATGAGCATCCTTTTGCCGATGCGAGTCTGGAGAAACTTGGCAAGCTTGCGCCAGTGTTCTCGAAAAGCGGGACGATCACTGCGGGAAATTCCTCGGGAATCACCGATGGGGCTGCGGCGGTGGTCGTCGCCGGCGAGCATTTTGTGAAGCAGAACAGTCTGAAGCCGCTAGCGCGGATTGTCGCGGTCGCGTCAGCGGGCGTCGATCCTCGGACGATGGGGATTGGTCCGGTGCCGGCGCTGCGCAAGTTGGAGGAGAAACATAACTTGAGGTTGCACGAATTTGGACTGATCGAGTTGAATGAAGCGTTCGCGGCACAGGTGCTGGCCTGCGACCGGACATTGAATATGAATCGCGAACGGCTGAATGTGAATGGCGGGGCGATCGCGATCGGGCATCCGATTGGGTGTACGGGTACGCGCATCACCGTGACGCTGCTGCATGAAATGCTGAAGCGCAATACGAAACGGGGTGTGGCCACGCTTTGTGTAAGCGGCGGCATGGGAATGGCGCTGGCGCTTGAAAACGTGGTCTGAACCGGATTATGATTTTGCGGCCCTAGCGGCGTTCCTTATCTTCACAGGATATTCCGCACAGAATATTTTGCACAGAATATTTTGAGGAGGTTCGACCGTGCTTCGATCTTTCATGCTTCGATCTTTCGCTCGCGTTTCCTGTTTCGTGGCCTTGCTGGTGGTCGGTCATTTCGCCGTGGGCCAGGATTTTTCCGCCGACGTTATTAATCAGAAACCAGACGCTGAGGGAATCAAGAAGATTTACTCGACAAAAGACAAGGTCCGGTACGAAGTCCAGGGGCAAAATCCGGCGATGGGGCCGATCGCGGCCATAGTCGATGAGGCGCAGAATAAGTGGCTGATCGTCCTGCCGGAGCGGCACATGTATATGGATTCGTGGCCGCCCATGATGAAGAAGCCTCTGATCACACAACTCTGGCGGGTCGACGATGTGAACGACGCCTGCACGCACTGGAAGAAAGTTGCGGAGCAGTCGGGAACTAATACCAACTGGGGCAGTTGCACCAAAGTAGGCGGCGATTCACTGCACGGACGCAGCGCGGTGAAATATGAAGGCGTTTCTGCCCAAGGAAGTAAGGAATACTACTGGGTGGATACGAAATTGCATTGCGTCATCAAGACGGAGGGCGGCACGGGCGGGGGCATTGAACTGACAAACATTCAAGAAGGATCGCAGCCGTCGAACCTGTTCGAAGTGCCTGCGGGATATCAGAAGGTCGATATGGGCGCAATGATGGGTCAGATGGGTGGGCGGCCCCATTAAGGGAGGCGGTCACAGAAGCGTGGGCGCTGTCCACACATCGTTTGAACCCCAGATCCTTCCATACGCCTGAAGAACGGCTCGGTTCAGGGTGACAATCGCAGTCTTGAAAACCAACTGGCCATAAACTCAGTATCGAACGCGATTGCTCGCTTAATATCGCATGCATTGCGCGCGGAAAAATGGGGCACTATACTCATTTCAGCGATTCTTTGAGTCGCGTCCGGAGCGACGATGGCTTTATCCGCTGTAATCGTGGACGATGAGCAACTGGCGCGCGACGAACTTGCCTACCTGCTGAAGAATGCCGACGATGTCGATGTCGTGGCGCAGGGTAAGAACGGACTGGAAGCCGTCGGCCTCATCAAGGAACACAATCCGGACTTGGTGTTTCTGGACGTCCAAATGCCGGGACTGGACGGCTTCGGTGTCATCAAGAAATTGCTCGATAAGAAAGTCCCGCTACCCAAGATTGTATTTGCCACCGCCTTTGATCAGTATGCGGTGAAAGCGTTCGAAGTGAACGCGGTCGATTATCTGCTGAAACCGTTCGACAAGAAGCGGGTGGCGCAGGCGATCCAAAAGGCGCGAGCCAAGCAGGACGCGGATGGGTTGCCGGCAGAGAAGATTGAAACCCTGGTACGGATGATTGAGTCTCAGAAGCAGCCGGCGGCGAAGGTTCTGCTGAAGACTGTGGGACGCATGTTCCTGGTGGACCAGCGAGATATCTGTTATGCGTGGATCGAAGACGGCGTGATCACGGTGGTGACCGGAGGGGTGGCAGGAATGGAAGGCCAGTCCAATTGCCGGACGCTGGAGGAGTTGCTGGACAGTTTAGACACGAACCTTTTCTGGCGGGCGCACCGCTCCTATCTGGTGAACATCAACCGCATCCGCGAGGTAGTACCATGGTTCAAGAGTTCGTATCAGCTGCGCATGGATGATAAGAAGCAGACTGAGATTCCAGTCAGCCGGGCTCAGACCAAGCGACTGCGGGAACTGTTCGGACTCTGAGTTCGCTCCCCGCCGCTCCTGGCCGCGCCTCTCATTCTCCTGCCTCTCATGGCCCCGCCGCTCATGGCAATGGCAGTCTGTGTCCGAGCCATCCGGGCTTGGCCCGCGCGAACCGTTTTGCACTCGCTCAGAAATAGTCAGCAGATCGTTGATCAGGGTGCCAGAATACATTCTTTTGAGTCGCTGTTTTCTCAGTCGTTTTGTTCCGCTTTAAAAGAAACGCGGAGCATTGTTTAGAACAATTCAACATCCGGAGGACGACTCCAAACCAGAAAGTCGCCCTCCGGTTTAGCCGGGGGGGAGGGCTATACGGCCAAAGCTTCCAATGCAGTCCTATCGCGAATAATCAAGGTCGGCCCCTCCAAACGAATCAACTGCTTTTTCCTGAGATTGCTTAACAATCGAGTGACGGTCTCCCGGGACGAGCCGATGCGCTGCGCCATCTCTTCGTGAGTCATCGCCGAATGGACGCGCGATTCCGCGGATGCGATTTCCGGGGCCTGCGCCGGCGAGTGCGAGAGCAGCAGCCTGGCGAGTTTTCCGGCGGAAGAACGCGTGAGCACCAGATCGTGAATGTCGCGATAGGCGGACTGGAAGTCGCGACTCAAACACTGCGCCGCGTGCAGGCCGACCTCGCTGTGTGCCTGCATCAGTTCGAGGTAGTGGTTACGATCCACAAAGTTCAACTGGCAGGGCGTTGCCGTTTCGGCCGTCGCTTCGTATCCCATGCCCGAAACGGTCGCGCTCAGGCCAAGGGCCTCGCCCGCTTGGGCGCTTTTCAGAATCAGGATCTTGCCTTCCCGGGACGCGGTGGAAAGATTGACGCGGCCCGAGCACAAGATGAACATTCCGCGCGGACTCTGCCCTTCGACAAACAGGATCGCTCCGGCCGGCAGGATGCTCTTGTGACTAACTTCGTTCAGCGCCTGGCGTACGGACTCGGAAAAACCACAAAAAAAGCTGGCATTCGTGTAAGGACACTCGGTGCAGTTATCGACTATGTCGAGTCCATAAGGTGCATTCATATCTTTCTCCTTGGCGGCCTGCCGCTTTTGTCTGGTCGTGCCAACCGAACTCGTACCCAGGCCTCCGAGTTGAGGCGAACTGGCGATGAGGGCGCGAGCATAAGCGCGAGCATCGCCGTCGGAACTCTGAGCGGCCGCCAGCAACTCCCAGGCAGCGCTCGGCTCTTCCTGCTGTTCCCACGCCAGGCGGCAGGCGAACAGATAAAGGGGATCGATTTCCCTTCGGGGAGTCGATGGGCTGGGTTGAACGTCTGGAGCGACGGGTCGATTGAGACCCGAGTTATCGGGCAAAGGCTGAGCCCTCCGCAGGGCCCATCCCGTAATCAGGTCGGAATGGTCGCGCGACGGGAGCTGTGGTGGGAGCAGCGGAATTGAAGCCGTTTCAAGGAACGGACTCGAGGGTGCGTTCAGAGCTAAACATTTGTTAGTGGCCAACACTTCTTTACTCCCAAGCAACCGGCGTCATGCGCCGGGAACTGATTTCTGGGGGAACGGACGACTCTGCGAGGCAGGAACAGGAACATGGGCTGGCCAGAGCAGAGTGATTTGATCCTGTGCACGCAGGGTTCCGTAAACGGGAAGAGAGGCAGAACGCGGGAACTTCCGTGTTTGGAACAAGTTCCAAAACAGAAAGGCCGGACTAGTCTGGAAAAAAGGCTTAAGAAATCGGCACTCTGCCGATTAGCCGTCACGGTGACACCCACTGGGTATTGCCTAATTTTTCTTTAGGAGTTGTTTGAACCCGTCCCTGTTGAGACAAGGACACCGTTTACGATCCCATGTAGTCCTGGCGATTGATTTTTAGGCGCTGCATTTTGGACTGCAAGGTAGTGCGTTTGAGTCCGAGGCGGCGCGCAGCGCCGTCGGGGCCGGCGATGGTGCCGCGGGTCTCCCGCAGAACGCGAAGGATGTGCTCACGCTCGGCGCTATCCAAGGTATGGTTCTGGGCTGACGGAAGATGGACTTCACTGTGCATTTCCGATAAGGGGACGTGCAGGGCATTGCCGTCGCTCAGAATGACGGAGCGCTCCATGAGATTCTCGAGTTCGCGAACATTGCCGGGCCAGGACCACTCGGTCAAGGCTTTCATGGTTTCGCGGGGAATGGTTTCGATGGGGCGTTCCATGCGCTGAGCGAATTTGTGAACGTAGTGCCGGACGAGCAGCGGAATATCCTCCCGGCGTTCGCGCAGGGGAGGCACGCGAATGGGAAACACGCTGAGACGGTAAAAGAGGTCGCTGCGAAATTCATGCAGGGCGATTCCTCTGGCCAAATCTCGATTGGTGGCGGCAATTAAACGCAGGTTCACTTTGATCGTGCGATTGCTGCCCAGCCGTTCAAACTCCTGATCCTGAAGTACGCGCAGCAGCTTGGGCTGGAGCTCAAGAGGAATTTCACCAACTTCGTCAAGAAACAGAGTGCCGCCGTCGGCCAGTTCCATGCGCCCGACTTTCTGGCTGACCGCACCGGTGAACGCGCCCTTCTCGTGGCCGAACAATTCGCTCTCCAGCAGGCCAGTGGGGATGGCAGCGCAGTTGACTTTGATGAAGGGTCCTTCCTCCCTGCGGCTCAAGCGATGGATAGCGCGGGCGACTAACTCCTTACCGGTGCCGGTTTCTCCCAGTATCAACACTGTGGCATGACTGGGAGCAACCGTAGAGATCTGGTCGAGTACTTTGTGGAGCGCGGGACTATCGCCTACGATCTCGGAGAAATGGGCTTTAGGGCGAGTTTCTCCCTCCAGATATTTCTTCTCGTCAGCGAGGCGCTCCTTGAGAGTTTCAATCTCAGCTGCGGCTCGATGGTTTTCCAGAGCCAGGGCAAATTGAGCGCCGACCTGATTCAGCAGAGTCAAGTCTTCGGGCTGAAATGCATTGGCTCGCGTACTGGCAAGCTCCAGAACTCCCAACGCGCCATTGGGCAGGGCAAGCGGAACGCAGCACAGGGATTGCAGTCCCTCGGCCAGAAAGTTCTTGGTGATCTCGGCCTCGAAGCCCAGCATCTGGTCCTTGGAGAAGATTAGCGGGGTGAGCATTTGCAGGGCGTGGCCACCGGGACTGTTGTGTGGACTGATGGGTAGGGATGTAAGCAGGCCCTTGCCGAGCGGGAAGTCTTCGGCCTGGCGGATAAGCAGCCCGGTATTAGCCTCATACAACTCGAACCCGGCGTATTCGTGCCACAAGACGCGGCGGATGCGGGCCGAGATCTGAGGGAAAATGTGCTGCAAGTTCCATGTAGTCGCCAGGATCTTACTCACGTCGAGCACCATCTGGAGCCGGTCCATTTCTTTGTGTAATTTGCTGTCAACGTCGTGCAAGGATCGCTCCAGCATCTTTTCGGCAGTGGTTTCGACCACCACGGCGCCCACCCGCGAAACATCTCCGGTGGCGTTCAGAATAGGAAGGTAGTGGACGATCCAGCAGGCGGGTTCGTTTCGTGCAGGGAGCATGGCGGAAATCTCAAAGTTGACCGGTTCCCTTTCAGAAATCGCGCGCTGAAGCTTCGGCGCGACCGCATCGGCGAAATCTCCCAGGACTTCCTTGATCGTCTTACCGAGGTGTTCAGGTGCAGGAACACCATTGATTTCGGCGAGTCTGCAGTTGACCGCGAGATAGCGATGCTCAGTGTCCAAGATGGCAAGACCGACCGTCGAGGAACCGTAATAGGCCTCGAGTACCCTCTCCGGGTCGGAAAAGGCTGCGGGTCGCAGAAGGGCGTTGTCGAATCCGAAGGAGGCAGGTTCAGACATAAGAAACCTTTCCCGGGAAGCGAGAATCGACGGTCGTCGGCCGGAAGATGGGTTGTTGGATTCGACTGAGAGCGAGAAAATCGACGACAGATAACGATTTCACCACGCGGGAACGTGTGAAGGTATACAGGCAGTCGGATTTTACGCTTGGAGCTGAGGGGTGAACAGGGAACAAAAATCCCACCTTCGCTGCCTCCCCCTCAAAGGCAGACTGGCGTTCGGTCGCCCCCGAACGTCCCCAGGTACATGCGCATTATAAACCCGTTATGAACGAATGCGCACAAGTTCCTTTCTTGATTCGTTCTGGTTCGGATCTGGTTTCCATCGAGGATGGCAGAGACTCCCGAGAGAGACTCCCGAGAAAGACTTCTGAGTTGGTGAAGCAGCCATCCGTCACACTCTATAATCAGCAGGTGGCACGCGGCTGGGAAAGCAAATCCGTAGAGGCGCAGCAGGAGGAGGCGAGCGAGAAGCCGTCCCCGAGTCGGGGACGGATGAGCGCGGAGGAGGCGGCACAATGGCGGGAAAAAGAGATCCTGCGTCTGGCACGGCAAAGGGTTCTTCAGCAACTGGAGACGACTGAGAATTCCCGACACCGCAAACTTCTCGAAGACTCCCTTATTGAATTGGATGGGAAGTTAAAGAAGTGAAAGAGCGGGCGCTGGGCGTCGGACCTCAGGCGCTAGGCCGCGAATCCGATCTCGAGACTTCAGAACAAGACTCCGGCTTCAAATTTCCAAGAACTACAGCCTCCCGAGGTCTGACGCCTGACGCCCGAAGTTAGTCATTTATAATGATTTTTTTATGACAGCCTACGTCTACGTCTCGCTCAAGAAAAGCGTTCTCGATCCTCAGGGCAAAACCATTCAGGGCGCGCTCAAAAAGATGGGATATAAGGGTCTGGAGGGCGTGCGGCAGGGGAAATATTTTGAGCTCACACTGGACGGCGGCCTGTCACGCGAAGAGGCGCAGTCTGAGGTCGAGCGCATCGCCCGCGAAGTGCTGACCAATCCCGTCATTGAAGAATTTCGTTTCTCCCTGGCCGAGTAAGCTGGGCGACTAAGCTCGGCCGGGAATTCCTTTGAGGTTTTTCCATGTGTGGCATTGTCGGGTATGTCGGTAAGAAGAGTGTGGTCCCCGTCATCATCGAGGGACTGCGCCGGCTGGAATATCGCGGCTACGACTCCGCGGGCATAGCTGTTGCCGGCGATGGCGAAGGATTGCAGTTGCGGCGCGCCGAGGGCAAGCTGCGAAATCTGGAGGATGTCATTCGGCAGAAGCCGCTGGACGGCAGCTATGGAATCGGCCACACCCGCTGGGCTACTCACGGCCGCCCCACCGAAGAAAACGCGCACCCTCATCGCGACTGCACCGGCCGGATCGTGGTAGTGCACAACGGGATTGTAGAAAACTATCTCAGCCTGAAGAAGAAGCTCATCGAAGAAGGGCACAAGTTCACTACTGAGACCGACACTGAAATCATCGCGCATCTGGTGGAGAAGTATTCCGTGGCGTCGGGAAACGGACGCCATGTTTCAAAGGAGCATGTTTCGCTGGAAGACGCCGTGCGACTGGCGGTGAAAGAGCTGACCGGGGTTTTCGCGCTCGGAGTGATTTCAGCCGACGAACCGAACAAGATCGTGGCGGCGCGCAACGGTCCACCCGCGGTGATTGGATTAGGGAACGACGAATATTTTGTGGCGTCGGATGTGCCCGCCATCCTGCATCACACGCGCGATATTTTCTTTCTGGCGGACGGCGACCTGGCCGTGGTGACGCCGGACGGAGTGCATCTCTCGGATTTCGACGGCCGGCCGGTGCGGCGGCAAATCCAGCATGTGACCTGGGATCCCATTCTGGCGGAGAAAGGCGGCTTCAAGCATTTCATGCTCAAGGAAATTTACGAGCAGCCGCGCGCGGTTCAAGAAACTGCCCTGGGCCGCGTGTCGCAGGATACGGGACACATTTTTCTCGATCAGATGGAGATCAGCGAAGCCGAGTTTCGCGATGCGGAAAAGATCAACATCATTGCTTGCGGAACCAGTTGGCACGCGGGGCAGGCGGGAAAATTCATGATCGAAACGCTGGCGCGCGTGCCGGTCGAAGTGGACTATGCCAGCGAATGGCGCTACCGCAATCCGATCGTGGAACAGCAGACGATTACGCTGGTCATTTCGCAATCTGGCGAAACCGCCGACACGATCGCCGCTCAGCGTGAGGCCAAGGCCAAAGGGTCGAAGACGCTGGCCATCTGCAACGTCGTAGGATCGATGATTACGCGCGAAGCTGCCGGCACGATTTACACCCATGCCGGGCCGGAGATTGGCGTGGCATCGACCAAGGCTTTCACCGGACAACTTACCGCGTTGTATGTCTTCGCGATGTACCTGGCGCAGGTGCGCGGCGTGATGACCGGAGAGCAGGCGCGGGCGGCGATGCAGGAACTCACCCGCATCCCGGCCAAACTCGAGCAAGTCCTGGCTGAGGATGCGGCTTGCGACGAACTTGCGAAACGCTACCAAAAAGTCCACGACTTTTTATTCTTGGGGCGCGGCATTCATTATCCGATTGCGCTGGAAGGCGCGCTCAAGCTGAAAGAGGTTTCCTACATCCATGCTGAAGGATATCCCGCGGGCGAGATGAAGCATGGGCCCAACGCATTGATCGACGAGAATCTGCCGGTAGTGATCATTGCAACACGGGACGTGAACAATCCCGGATCGGTGCTGCGCTACGAGAAAACCATCTCGAACCTGAAGGAAGTAAAAGCGCGTTCGGGAGTGGTGATCGCGCTGGCCACCGAAGGCGACGAAGAGATCAAAGAATCCGCGGACCACGTGGTATATGTTCCCGCGGCACCGGAGGAGTTAGCGCCGATTCTGGAGATTGTTCCGCTGCAACTGCTGGCCTATCACATTGCGGTCCGACGCGGCTGCGACGTGGATCAACCGAGGAACCTGGCGAAATCGGTGACGGTGGAATAGGCGTGATGCCGAATTAGAGCGGTCAAACGATAATTTGCCACTAATCTTGGGCTGGTTCGATATCGGTATGCCGAAAGTCATTGCCCTTAAATAGCAACGGCTCACCGGCTGCTTTTGCCAATGCATAAGCGAAGCAATCGCCGAGATTTAGGCCTGCCTTGTGACGCCCCTTGCCCCAATCCCGGTAGGCATCCCGAGCGATCCGCGCTTGGTCAGCGGTTACGGGTTCGATCACGATTTCGAGTTCGCGGACAAAGTCGTCAAAACGGCGACTTGAGATCGGGCTTCGGCCGCTGTCGATGACCACTGCGGCCTCGACATAGCTCACCGCGGAAATGCGGCACCTTTTTGCGCGGTCCACGGCTTGTGCTAATACCGGCGATTCCGGTTCGTCGCGCAGGATCGCAATGATTGCCGACGTATCGACGATCATTTCGGCAGCCCTTTCTCGTCATACAATAGTTCCCCGTGATCGATGGAACGGTAAGGTTCCGGAAGATGCGCAGCGCACTCTTTTCCGATTTCCAGAATTCGTTGCACCCTTCCCGTTTGGGCTTCCCTTCGCACGCGCTCCAAGCGCTCGCGAACCGCCTGCTCAACCGCGGCCGTCATGCTCTCGCCCGTTATCCGCGCTAATTGCCGAACGAGGCGGTGGGTTTTCTCATTCTTGATATTTAGACTCATATCTACCATTCTACCATCACGATTCTACCAGTCTACCATAAGTAGCAACCGCGCCATCACAAACACTAGTGCCGCGATTCCCGCCAGCAACACCGCGAACGCCGTCGCCACCACCCAACCCGCCACCGCTCCCACGTGATGCAGCAGGAATGGAAACAAATTCCAGGTCGTGATGTGAACGTAGTCCCACGCGTCCTGGGTCATGGCTTCATTGTTCAGTCCCCAGGCATCCATCTTGCCGAGGACGAATGCGACGATGTTTTTAAAGCGGAGTGCGATCACGAACGTGGGATGGCCGAGCGTCTCCATCTGGTAGATTTCCAGCGGCAGCCAGAATGCGAGCGATGCGATCTGGATGACGAGGCTGACGGCGATGAGCACGATGCCGCCGCGCCAGACCCATGATCTGAGATTCGCGCGCTGCTGCAACAAGATTGGCACGGCGAGAAGCGCGACCATTTCGACCGAGGTAGAAACGTAGCGGTCGCCCCAGGAAAAATCTCCCGCCCAGTAGGTGTAAGGCGCATAGAAGCAGATGTAGCCGGCGAGTAGCAGCAGCGCAGTCGCAGCGTAAGCGCGCACCTCGACGGCGAGGCGTTTCCACAACAGTGCGAGGAGTGCGAGCGCGAGCAACAGCAGAGGATCGAAGAGGAAGATCGATTTTTCGGGCTTGAAGAGAGCGCCGAGAACGCCTTCATGAAAGGGAGTGCTCCAGGGAAAGTTTGTCGGCAAAGCAGGATCTTGCAGGCGTTGCACTCGTGCGAAAATCGGGATATAGGTTCCGGTCAGCGATCCGAAACGATAGAAGTTGTAGAGGCGTTCGAGAATCGCAAAGAAAGCATAGACCGGCACCGCGATTTTGCAATACGCCACGAATCGCCGCCACAGGCCCCGTTCGCGAGTTTGCTCCAGCCAAAGTATCGTCAACAGGAAGACGCCCGCCGCAATCAGGTCGAGGCCGGTCGTAACACGAGTCAAAAGATTCAGGCCGAGCGCAGCCGAACCCACGAACAGGGCCTGGCGGCTGGCGGTGCGAAGCCACTCATACTGGAAGGAGAATCCCACCAGCGTCAGCAGCATGATGTAATTGTTCTCCTGCATGTTCTGCGTGTAGTGCAGATGGGTCGTGCAGAAGAGCAGGGCAAGCACGCCGGCGATGGATTCCTTGAGGCTGAAGCGCAACTGACGCAGGATGCGGAAGGCGACCAGCGCGGTGAGCACGTTCAACAGAATATTCATGCTGTAGCTGACGATGATGCTGCGGACGGCGGGATCATCTTCGTAACCAGAAAAAATATGCCAGTGCGAAACCCAAGTGGCGATGATGTCGGCGGGCAACATAAGCAAAGATTGGCCAATGCCGTACCAGCTGAAGATGCGCCCCCCGCGGCCGGGAAGGCCGAACTCAGGATATTCGTTGGGAAATACTTGAGGCTCCGAGGTCCAGAGCCAGTGGGTGGTTTGCAGCCGATGCATGGTATCGGCCGTGCCCAGTTCGCCAGACTGAACTACAAAAGCGAGCAATCCCGCAGCCAGGCACAACAAGATCACGGGATCTTTCAGCCAGTACCCCAAGCGTGAAGTCATTGCCTTGGATGGTAATACAGAAGCGGGCGTCGGACGGCAGGCGTCGGACCCTCGGACCTCGGGCGTCGGACCGCAGATGCCGCAGGCCGCGAGCACAACAAGAAGCGCCGCATCAAATATTGGTCTGAGGTTTAAAGGTAAAGTCTGAGGTCTGACGCCCGTTGCCTGACGCCCCATGCCCGACGCCTGAGTTAAACTGTACGGGAAAATTATGGCCAACTGCGTTGCTTGCGGAACTGAATTGTCCGGGAACATGCGCTTCTGCTCGTCCTGCGGAGCGCCGGTCGCAAATAGCGGCGATGCGGCCACTATCGACTTTGCCACCCAGACTTCCCCACTGCCTCCGCGGCCGGCTTCTGGATCTTCGTCACGACGGCCTTCGTCCTTGCAGCCTTCGTCGGGGCAGTCTTCGTCTCGGAATTCCAGTTCCGCTGAGTACTCGCTGAACGAAGGCCGCTTTCTTCCCGGACGCCTTCTGTTGGGGCGCTATCGAATCATCGCGTTGCTCGGCAAGGGCGGCATGGGCGAGGTCTATCGGGCTGATGACCTTACCCTTGGGCAGGCAGTCGCGCTGAAGTTCTTGCCCGATGAAGCGGCCCGGGACGAAAGCCTGTTAGAGCGCTTTCGCAATGAGGTGCGTATCGCGCGCCGGGTCTCGCATCCCAACGTGTGCCGCGTTTACGACGTGGGCGAGGTAGATGGTCAAACGTTTTTCACGATGGAATATGTAGATGGCGAAGATCTCGCTTCCCTGCTGCGGCGAATCGGAAGACTTCCGCCAGATAAGGCGCTCGACATCTCCCGCCATCTTTGCGCGGGACTCGCCGCCGCGCACGCTAAGGGCGTGCTGCATCGCGACCTGAAGCCGGCCAACATTATGCTCGACGGGCGCGGGCAGGTTGTGATCACGGATTTCGGTCTCGCGGGAATCGCCGATGACATCCGCGCCGCGGATGTGCGCAGCGGCACTCCGGCCTACATGGCGCCCGAACAGCTGGCGGGCAAAGAAGTCAGCACGCGCAGCGATGTTTACGCGCTTGGGCTGGTGTTGTATGAGGTCTTCACCGGCAAGCGGGCATTTGCGGAAAAGACTGTGGGCGCGCTGGCCGCTCCAGCCGACCGCACACCGAGCCGGCCGTCTTCGGTAGTGAAGGATCTCGATCCGATCGTGGAGAAGGTCATTCTACGCTGCCTGGAGATCGAACCAGCCGCGCGTCCGGCGACGGCGCTGGCTGTAGCTGCGGCGCTGCCGGGCGGCGATCCATTGGCCGCGGCGCTGGCCGCGGGAGAAACGCCCTCGCCCCAACTGGTGGCGGCTTCGGGAGAAACCGAGGGACTGCGTCCACGAGTCGCAATCGCCATATTGGCGGGGGTTCTGCTGGGACTGGTGGCAGCCATCTACTTCTCTGTTCATTACAACTCCTACGACAAGATGGGGCTCGATCTGACTCCGGAAGTTCTCACGCAGAAATCCCGCGAGGTGATTGCTCGGCTGGGGTATGACGGGCGGCCAGCGGACAGTGCTCATGGACTCAACATCGATGGCGACTTCCAGGATTGGGTGGAGAAGAATGACAAACCACATCCCGATTGGAACGCGGTACTCACCGCTCGACCTTCGCTGCTGTCGTACTGGTATCGGCAGAGTCCGGACGACATGGTCGCGAACGGCTTCCGGGACAATCTGCTGACACCGGGGGTCCTGACTTGGGATGATCCCCCGCCGGTGCTCTCGGGCATGATCAATGTGCGGCTCGATCCGCAGGGGCGGCTGACCTATTTTCAGGCGATCCCGGCGGAGAAGTTACAGGACAAAAACAAAGTGACAGACAAGAAAGACGCAGCCGACGCTGCGGTTGCGCCCGCCGGAACGGCCTACGACTGGAACATTTTGTTTAACGCGGCTGGTATTGATGAATCCAAATTTCAGCCCGCGCCGCCGCTCTGGAACTCGCTGGCCTCTTCCGATACGCGCGTGGCCTGGACCGGGGTATGGCCGGGAACAACACGCCCGCTGCGGGTGGAAGCGGCGTCGTTCCAAGGCAAGCCCGTAGCTTTTGCCCTGATCGGCGAGTGGACCAAGCCCGAGCGGATGATCAGCACGGAAACAAAAAGCTTCGGCGAAAAACTGGAACGCATCATCAGGATCTGCTTGCTGGTTTCGGCCTTAGTGGGGTCGGTTTTACTGGCCCGCAGAAACTATCGTCACGGCCGCGGAGATCGACGGGGTGCACTTCGATTGGCGATCGTCATATTCCTGATGGAGATGGCGTTGTTTTTCTGCCGCAGCCATCTTCCTGACATCGGCGACACGCTCGGCCTCTCAATCATTGCGCTGAGTACAGCGTTATTTTTGTCGGCAGTGATGTGGACTTTGTACATGGCCGTGGAGCCCTGGGTGCGACGGCAATGGCCGAAGACAATCATCTCGTGGAGTCGGCTGCTGGCCGGGACGTGGCGCGATCCCGTGGTAGGACGAGACATTCTGCTTGGCGTGGCTCTGGGTGTGGGATGGATTCTGGTCTTTGACATTCGCTACATCCCGATGATGCACATGGGCGCAGCGCCGGGCATGGGCTCGACCGACGTGCTCATGGGCGGACGCGTCGCGCTGGGAGGATGGCTGCGGGAATGGCCGCAGTCGATTCAAAGCACGCTTGTCTTCTTTCTTTTACTGCTTGGGTTGAAGGTGTTGCTGCGCAAGGAATGGATAGCAGCCATTGCCTTTGTTGCAATCTTTGCCGTACCCAGAGGACTGAGCAGTTCCTATATGTCGATCGAACTGCCAGCCCAGATTCTGGTGTATGGCATCGCGCTGCTGATTGTGTTGCGCTTTGGCCTGATACCGCTGGCTTGCGCGATCTTCACCATCGACATGTTAATCAATGTGCCGTTTTCCGCCGACATCTCCGCGTGGTACATGCCAACGTCGATCGCGGCGCTGTTGAGCGTGGTGGCAATTGCCGGATGGGGCTTCTACCATTCGTTGGGCGGAGAGCCGTTGTGGAAGGTGGAAACGGAGTGAGGCCGGCCAGTACCGCGCATTTCAAAATAACTTGATTTTTTCTCGCCCTCCGGAGCCGAGGCGAGTCGGGCACTGACGCGTCAGCCCGCATCTCGGCTAAGTCAGACTGAACGCTTTTTTCAATGCAGCGGAAGCTGCGGCGCAGGCCTGGTCGATGGGCATTGCGCGCAGGGCGGCGTTAAACGGTTCGGCCTGGATGGGACCGTCATAGCCGATCTGGAGCAACGCATCGAGAAATTGTTTGATCGGGATCACTCCGGTGGCAGCAGGTAACTCGCGATGGTCGTCGTGGTATTGATCGAGCGTGAGGCCGGCCGGGGCATCGTTCAAATCGACGGCCATTACATCCTGCCCGCGCAACGACAAAATATCCTGCGCAGTTTCTTCCGCGTTGAACCAATGCCAGCTGTCGAGCTGAATGCAGATATTATTCGTGCCGATGGCGGCGAGCAGTTCCTTGGTTTCGCTCATAGTGTGGATGAAGGGTTGCCGCTGGCTGCGCCACAGTGTCCGCGGTGAGACATACTCCAGGCCGAGTTTCTGATTGTGGTCGGCGAGCACTTGCGCGCATTGCCGCAGACGCTGGGTGTGCTCGCGAAAGTTCTGCAAGTAAGTGAGGTCGTCGCTGCAAGGCAGAATGTAGGTGTTGACCCGCAAAATTCCTACCTTTTCCAGAACGGCCGCGGCGGCGGGAAGTTTCGCAAAATCGGCATCGAAGGTCGCTGAATCCTTCCGAAAATCCACCGGCAAATCAGCCGCCCCGAGCCTCAGCCTTCGTTTTCGCAGATCGTCGAGGAGACGCTGCAATGCATCGTCGTTCAGCGAAGCGAAATAACCCACGTTGGGAGCCACTCCCTCGAAACCATGGTTGGTAGCCAGCTCCACGGACTCGGGGAAACTCGCCTGAAACCCCAGCCGTCCCAGGTTCAGATTGGCGTAGAACTTACGCTCGGGCGTGGGAGTTGGGCGAACAAGCAGCTTGCCTGCTGTCGACCCCGCGATGCTGGCTGCGGCTCCGGTGTAGAGGAATTGGCGGCGGTTGAGGGGCGTGTACATGGCGAGGGTATTGTAGACGGAGTGGCGCGGCCCTCGTCTCTCCAACCGCCGGACATCGACCGGACATCGAGCCGATATTAAAACAACTCAATCGAAACTGAGCGTCCCGGCGCAGAACTCATTCCGGCGTCGCGCGTCACCAGAGTGGCGTTGAGTTCCTCCGCCAGCGCGACATAGGCCGCGTCATAGGCGGAAAAATTATTCCGAAGCTGCCAAATACGGGGCAGCAACACGAAATGAGGATAGCGCGCCAGACGAAGGTCCAGCAGATCTTGGATTGCCTGCGCAGCGCGGTTCGTGGAAACCGTGCCTTCGCGTGCCAATCGTCTCAAGACTTGCCCGACCTCGACATCGATCAAGTGCGGTGCATGCAGAGATTCGTTTTGCGAGTAGATCCGCGTCTCGATCCGGAGGCCAGCGGGTGTGTGCAGGAGCCAGTCGACTGCAGCGGATGCGTCCAGTACGATCACTAGTTCCGGCGTTCTTCCTGAAGAATGCGGACGGTGTGAAGTTCGGCGTTCACCGGCTTGCGTCGATGCAACCGTTCCCGCAATTCGGCTAGAGTCGGCCGCTCTGCGATCTCTCGAATTTCTGACAATAAGTAGTCCGACAAAGACATCCCTGCCAAGGCGGCACGGGCCTTCAGGCTGCGATGGAGCTCGTCCGGCACATTGCGAAGTTGAACCATCTTGGACATGTGTTAAGCATACTTGCATGTGGAGCACATGTCAATCCAAGTCGGCTGTGATTTTGCTCCGGCGAAGCTTTTGCCCGCATCCTCCTGTTTCCTCAGTGCATCTAAATCTTGACAGCGACTCACTCAAGTCTTAGCATGGCTTAAGGCGCAATCATATCGGGACTGATTTTAAAGCACTTATCAAGTTAGGAGGAGTATTGTATGGGAAAAATTATCGGAATTGACTTGGGAACTACCAATTCCTGCGTGGCGGTCATGGAGGGCGGCGAGCCAAAAGTGATTCCTAATGAAGAAGGAGGGCGGACTACGCCTTCGGTCGTAGGATTCACCAAGACCGGCGAACGGCTGGTGGGGCAGGTCGCGAAGCGGCAGGCTATCACTAACCCGGAGAACACGGTTTATTCGATCAAGCGCTTCATGGGGCGGCGCTACGACGAAGTTTCGGAAGAGATCAAGATGGTGCCCTACAAGGTGGTGCAGTCGGGCGACCACGTCGCCGTGCTGGCGCAGGGGAAGGAGTACACGCCTCCGCAGGTGTCGGCGATGATCCTGCAGAAGCTGAAGAAGGCGGCAGAGGATTATCTCGGCGAGAAAGTGACCGAGGCGGTCATCACCGTGCCTGCGTATTTTAATGACGCCCAGCGGCAGGCGACCAAAGACGCCGGGCAGATCGCCGGGCTGGACGTGAAGCGCATCATCAACGAGCCGACCGCGGCGGCGCTGGCGTACGGGCTCGACAAGGGAAAAGACGAGACCATTGCGGTCTACGACTTCGGCGGCGGAACGTTCGATATTTCGATTCTGGAAGTCGGCGGCGGCGTCATCGAAGTGAAAGCCACCAATGGCGACACGCACCTGGGCGGCGACAATCTCGACCAGCGCATCGTCGACTGGCTCATTGACGAATTCAAGAAAAACGAAGGGCTCGATCTTCGCGGCAAGGGCAACGAAATGGCGCTCCAGCGTCTGCGCGACGCAGCCGAGCGGGCGAAGATCGAACTCTCGACCACGATGGAGACCGAAATCAATCTGCCGTTCATTACGGCGGATGCCAGCGGCCCGAAGCACCTGGTGCAGAAGCTGACTCGGGCGAAGCTCGAGGGGATGGTGGAAGACATCATTCAGCGGTCGGTCGGCCCCTGCAAGCAGTGCATGAAAGATGCGGGCGTGGATTCCAGCAAGATCAACGAAGTGGTGCTGGTCGGCGGACAGACGCGCATGCCGCGCATCCAGGGGCTGGTGAAAGAATTGTTTGGGCGCGAGGGCCACAAGGGCGTGAATCCTGACGAAGTGGTCGCGATCGGCGCGGCGATTCAGGGTGGCGTGCTGGGCGGCGAAGTGAAAGATCTGCTCCTGCTCGACGTGACTCCGCTGTCGCTGGCGATTGAGACGTTGGGCGGCGTGGCGACGCCGATGATCCCGCGCAACACGACGATTCCAACCAAAAAAACTGAGACGTTCTCGACCGCGGCCGACAGCCAGACCTCGGTTGAAGTGCACGTGTTGCAGGGTGAACGTCCGATGGCGGCGCAGAACCGGACTCTGGGCAAGTTCCACCTGACCGGGATTCCACCGGCGCCACGCGGCGTACCGCAAATCGAAGTGACTTTTGACATTGACGCCAACGGCATTCTGAACGTGACCGCGAAAGATATGGCCACGCAAAAAGACCAGAAGATTACCATCACGTCGTCTTCCGGCCTGTCGAAGGAAGAAGTCGAGCGCATGGCGAAAGAAGCCGACGCACACGCGGCGGAAGACAAGGCGCAACGCGAATCGATTGAGGCCAAGAACCAGCTCGACAGCATGGTCTACAACACCGAGAAGATGCTGAAGGAGCAGGGCGACAAGATCTCCGGCTCAGAGCGCGGAGATGTCGAGAACGCCATCGCCGACGCCAAAAAGGCGCTGGAGTCGAACGACAAAGCGACCATGGACAAGGCCCGCGAGAAGCTGACCGCGGCATCGCACAAGCTGGCGGAACAGATGTATAAAGCCGCTCAGCCGACGCCGGGAGCAGGTCCAACGCCCGGTGCGACTGCCGGTGGCGAGACCAGCAGCAACGGTCAAAGCCAGAAGAAAGACGAAGGCGTCATCGACGCTGAATACGTGGACGTGGAAGACAAGAAGTAAGAGTTGACACGAATTGTTTGTCATCCTGAGCGGAGTGGCTGGTTCGCGAAGCGAAGCAGCCACGGAGTCGAAGACCCCGTACCCGTTTGTAGTGAGATAAGCGTTGCGAGGAGTTCTCACGATGCTGACGGGTTCGTGGTTGAAACTCCCTGAAAAGTCTGTAGTAAGTCAAGCTGTAGGGGGTCCTTCGACTGCGTTGCCGCCCGCTTCGCGGACGGCAACTTCGCTCAGGATGACAGTTGTGTGGTGTCCGATGAAGGATCACGAGTATTTCGTGTACATCGTTTGCAGCGGCTCAGGGACGCTCTACATTGGAATGACGAATAGCATTTACCGCCGTGCCTTGCAGCACAAGCGCGGCGAGATTGAAGGGTTCGCCAGCAAGTACAGATGCAATCGGCTGGTGTATTACGAAGGTTTCGACGACGTTCACAAGGCTATCGGCCGCGAGAAACAGCTGAAGGGCTGGGCGCGAGCCAAGAAGATTGCGTTGATCGAGGCAAAGAATCCACGATGGGAAGACTTGGCCGATAAGTGGGGCGCCCAGATGGCATTCGCTGGAGAAGCAATCAAGGATCGATGAAGTTCACGGTTGGGAGGTATCGAAGTGGATTTTCAGGTCAATGGGGAAACGTATTTTCTGAGCCTTGCCGAGGATGAGCGGCGGTGGCTCGTTTTTGTCGAGGGTGACACCGGGACGCGGCGCGTCCCCGTTTATGTGGACGAGGCCGAACTCGAGGATTTGAAAATCGTTGTGGAAGATAAACAGAGGCGGAGGATTCTGAATTAAGACTCGGATCAATACAAGTCCGATTTAAGATGCTCTCATCTCTGATTGAACTCAATGGCGACTCCCCCCAAAAAGGACTACTACGAAATTCTCGGCGTGAAGAAGAGCGCTTCGGCGGACGAGATCCGCAAGGCGTTTCGCAAGCTGGCGCGCAAGTACCATCCCGACGTGAATCCCGGGGACAAGGCGGCGGAGGAGAAGTTCAAGACGCTCTCCGAGGCCAACGACGTCCTGAGCGATCCCAAGAAACGCAAAATCTACGATCAGGTCGGGTTCTACTCCGACAATATTGATCCCGCAACGGCTGAGGCTTATGCGCGGGCTGGCGGCGCATCGGCAGGCGGAGGTTTTCCTGGCGGATTTCCCGGAGGCAGCGCACCCGACGGCGGCCAGGGTGTTCCCTTCGATTTCGGCGGCTTTGATTTTTCCGATCTGGTCGACAGCGCCGCGCGCGGGTCCCGAAGGAGCGGCGGGGGAAGCGGCAGCAGCAGTTTCCGCGACATTTTTGGTTCGATCTTCGGCGGCGGGCAAGGCGCCGCAGGCGCTGAGGAAAGCCCTGAACCCGGGACCGACCTGGAATATCAAGTCAACGTTCCCTTCTGGACGGCGATCCGCGGCGGCGTCATGCGGCTGAACATTTCGCGCCAGGATGTTTGCGCGACCTGCCACGGCCAGGGCTCGCTGGAAGCCCCCGGCAAGTGTCCCGAGTGCAACGGCACCGGGCAGATCACTCAGACCGGCGGCCGGATGAAGTTCAACGTGCAGTGTCCGCGCTGCCACGGGACGGGCAAAAATCTGACCACATGTCCCACCTGTCACGGCGAAGGCACCGTCATGAAAACCGAGCCGCTCGAAGTACGCATCAAGGCTGGAACGCGCGATGGGCAGCGCATTCGCCTGCCCTGCAAGGGAAACGCCGGAGTTCACGGCGGGCCGGCTGGCGATCTTTACGCGATTATCCGCACCGAGGAGCATCCTCTCTTCCGCCGCGACGGCGACGATATCTACCTGACCGTTCCGGTTAGTTCTACCGAAGCGGCGCTGGGAGCGAAGATTGAAGTGCCGACGATTGACGGGCGGGCACTGCTGAAGATCCCACCCGGAACACAGTCCGGACAGAAACTGCGTCTGCGGGAAAAGGGAGTACCGTCAGCCACGAAAGAAGGCGTCCGCGGCGATGAGATCGTCGAGATCACGGTCACCGTCCCCATGCCGCGCGACGAGCGCACCAAAGAACTGCTGCGGGAGTTGGCTAAGCTGAACCCGGAGGACCCACGGGCGGAATTGTGGGCTAAAGTTTAGAACTTCAGATCTCTTAAAGCTTCCTTTATTGCGCACTGTCATCCTTAACGAATCGAAGGATCTATGCAATTGCTGACCAGAATAGCGCTGCAATCACTGCATAGATCCGTTCGACTTCGCTCCGGGCTCTTCGGCCCGCAAAAGCGTCAGGATGAAAAGTCAATTTCACTTACTTCTTCATGCTGGGATCGTCCGCCGGATTGATGTAGTTGAACTTTACCGGCGACTGCCCGTGAATCTGGACCACGGTTTCTCCTGACGCTTCGACATAGTGAGGCACGCTCGGGTCCATATAAGCGAAGCTGCCGGGACCGAAATCCATCATCTTGCCGGCATCGAACGCATTCCCCATGCCAACTTTCAGAGTGCCGGAAATCACGCTGACATTTTCTCGTAAGGGATGGGTGTGAGGCGCGATTTTGTACCCAGCCGGCATTTTCAGGCGGATGGTGTAGTCACCGGATGCTGCCATGGGATTACCCTCAAGCACAGCGAGCTGCGCACCCGGCGGCACGAATGGCGGAGCTGGGCCCCACTTGACTTGATCGGGCGTAAAGGCGTTTTGTGCTTGTAATGGCTGCGACGCAAAGAACGCAACCAGCGAAAATACGACAGCGAGAAACGGTAGTCTCATTGAACTCCTCCTAGAAACTTTCGCGGCATGATAACGAGCTGCTGCCCGCGGTGCAACCACTAATGACGTAGCTCGCTCCGTGTCTGCCCAGCGTCGCCAACAAACCATAAGCGGCCACAGCGCCAGCAAGAGACGTTGCGAGCAATGTCTCCACGGAAGCCGTCGTTGGTTAGCCGCCACGACTTGGTGCGCTGGTTACCTCGGTCACGGCTTCCGCCTACAAAATTTCGCAAAAATAAATCAAAAAAATCTTGCATCTGTGGAAATTTCCCGTAATCTCAAAAATGCGAACTAACTTCGCCGAAATGCCCGGGAATCGCATCGAACCCGGGAGCCGCGACAGAAAGTCCTCAGTCTTTTTTTATGCTGAAGACCAAGAGAGACGCGGTGGTGAGAGTGAGTCGCTTGAGGAGGAAGACATAGAAATTGGCAACAGCTAGCGCTCCGCGTCGACAACTCGAAAATCCCCAGCCTCTTACCGCGGTCCCCAACCGGAAAAAATTCGTCCGTCTCACGCTTTGGCCCCTGGTCGCCGCCACCTTCTTTATGGTGTCAGGTGGAACCTATGGCACGGAAGACATCGTGCACGGCGCCGGCTATGGCCGCGCGATTCTGATTCTGCTGCTCACGCCGCTGCTCTGGAGCCTGCCCACGGCATTCATGATTGGCGAGCTTTCGAGCGCGCTGCCGTTCGAAGGCGGCTACTATGCCTGGGTGCGCCGCGCTATGGGCAACTTCTGGGGATTTCAGGAAGCCTGGCTCTCGCTGGTGGCGTCCATTTTCGACATGGCGATTTATCCCACACTGTTCGTGACCTACCTGACGCGAATGTTCCCATGGTTTCAGGACGGCAATCGAGGATGGTGGGTTGCGCTTGCGGTGGTGATCGCCTGCGCGCTGCTGAATATTGCGGGAGTCAAGGTGGTTTCCCTCACCTCGCTATGGCTATTCCTGGCGCTGTCCGCGCCGTTTGTGGCGATCATCGTGCTCGCTCCGTTCAAGGCGGGCGCGCTTGTGCACGCGGTCACGAAGCCGACTACTTCAACCGTCGACATTCTCGGCGGCCTGCTCATCTGCATGTGGAACTACATGGGATGGGACAACGCCTCGACCATCGCTACCGAAGTCGAGAAGCCGCAGCGCACCTACCCGCGGGCGATGCTGGTCGCGGTCTGCATTGTGGCCGCCAGCTACGTGCTGCCCTTCGCGGCCATGTGGATGACCGGCCTGAAGCCGACCGCCTGGGAAACCGGTTCGTGGGCGGATATCGCCTCGCTGGTGGGTGGCCCATTGCTGCGCATCGGTGTCGTGCTCGGGGGCATGATTAGCGCCTTCGGCATGTTCAACGCGCTGGTCATGAGCTACTCGAGGCTTCCCCTGGCGATGGCTCAGGACGGCATGCTCCCGGCAGTCTTCGGCAAGCTCCACAAAAAATCACGGGCGCCGTGGGTTGCCATTATTGCGCTCGCCATCGGATGGGCGATGTGCTTAGGCCTGGGCTTTGCCCGGCTGGTCACGATCGACATCCTGCTCTATGGTGCCAGTCTGCTGCTGGAGTTCATGGCGCTGGCGTTTCTGCGCTTCCGCGAGCCGAATCTAAAGCGGCCGTTCCGCGTGCCGGGCGGCCTGTTTGGGGCGATTGCCATCGGCATTCCGCCCATGCTCCTGCTCAGCTTCGCCGTGGTGCGCAGCGATCACGAGCAGATCTGGAATATGAGTTCGTTCGCCTTCGGGATGATCCTGATCGCGGCCGGCTTCCTCGTTTACTTCGTCAACCACGCGCTGAAGCCGTCGGGCTGGACGGCGAAGCCGGAATCGAAAGCACAACCCGCCGCGTAATCTAACTGGCTGAAATTCCGCTGCAACAAAAAGAGGACCGGGGAACTTCCGGTCCTCTTCGCTTTCTGCCGCTAGTGATTACGCCGCCTTCGCCATGTCGCGCAGGCTCTTCACCTTGTCATGAGCACGCTGTACGCTCTCGGCCTGCCGCCGGACGATCTCCATCAGGTTGCCGGGCAACGATCCGCTTAGTGCCTTCTGGTAAGCCTCTTTGGCATTGTCTTCGCCAGCCTCCACCGACTCCAGAATGGTCTTGTCGCCGCCTCCGAGAGCAACTTTGGTGTCGATCCAGGCGCGGCGCACAGCGGCGCCTGCCGACCCGGAAACTTTCTTGTCCGGCTTGCCTAAACGTACCAGTTCCGCTTCGAGTTCGCCGGCAAAGCGCGCCCTCTCCAGGCTCTGCTCGTTGAAATATGTTTTGAGGTCGCTTCGTTTCACGTGCTGCGCGGCGTCCTGATAGCCTTTTTGTCCGTCTTTGCAGGTTTCGATAAGATTTTCAATCACACTGATTGCGTTATTTTCGTCCATAATAGCCTCCGAAACTTGGATGCGCCTACGCCGCAGAGGTTTGGCATGATTCTATTGGCTGCATTAGGAAGAAAAAATGCTCGTGATCTAATATCAAGAGAGATCTAGAACTGGCAAAGATGTTATGACCGAGAAAGCCCTGTGACCAAACGAAAATCCAAAGGCGCGTACATGATCTCGGCGGTGGCCGAGATGTATGGAATTCATCCGCAGACGTTGCGACTCTATGAGCGCGAAGGCCTGCTCAAACCCTCTCGCACTGAGGGCAACACCCGCCTCTATACCGACGAAGATTTGCAGCGCCTCGAGTTCATTCTGTCGCTGGCGCGCGACCTGGGCGTGAACATCAGCGGCATGGCCATCATCCTGCAAATGCGCGAACGCATGGAAGAGATGCAGCGCCAGATTCAGGAATTCGTGCAATACATCCAGCAGGAAGTGCTCACCCGCGCCAACGCCGCCGCCGATCCGGCCAAGGGCGCGATCGTGCCCGTGCGAAGGCCGATGGTGGCGCCGACGGTGCAGGTTGGACGCAAGAAGTAGGTGTGCGGATGCTGCCCTTCAAGCTCATCTACAGCGACGCGTATTACTTGCCTATCGGTGATCATGTATTCCCCGCGGAAAAGTACCGTCGTATTCGCGATCGCCTGGTCGCCACGGGCATCGCCGATGCGAAAGACTTCCTCGAACCCCAGCCCGCGACCGACCAGGACATTCTTCTCGTCCACAAACCCGAGTATGTCCAGAAGCTGAAGGCCGGCACGCTCAGCCCGCGGGAGGCGCAGGAGCTTGAGATTCCATTTTCACCGGAGCTGGTCAGGGCATTCTGGCTGGCGGCGGGCGGATCGATTCTGGCCGCACGCCGGTGTCTGACCGATCGCGCGTGCATCAGCATTGGCGGCGGATTTCACCACGCCTTCCCCGATCACGGCGAGGGCTTCTGCATGATCCATGACGTGGCCGTGGCTATCCGGCGCATGCAGCACGACGGCAAAATTCAGACCGCCATGACGGTGGATTGCGACGTGCACCAGGGCAACGGCACTGCGGCGATTTTTGCCGGCACCCGCACCGCGAGCGCGCTGCTGCCATCGTCTTCGGCATCGACCGTCGAGCAGCCTGCAAATGCGCCACATTACGGTGTGAGGCCAGACGGTGTGAGGCCAACTAAGCTGCGCGCAGCCCACCCCGGCGACGTCTTCACCATCTCTCTGCACCAGCACAACAACTATCCGCTGTGGAAGCCGCCGTCGTCGATTGACGTCGACCTGCCCGATGGCACCGGCGACGACGACTATCTGGCGTGGCTCGACAACGCTCTCAGTTCCGGCCTGCGCCAGTTTGAGCCGGATATGCTGTGCTACGTCGCGGGCGCCGATCCTTACCGTGAAGATCAGCTTGGCGGCCTCGATCTCACGATTGAAGGATTGAAGAAGCGCGACGAACTCGTCTTCCGCGTGTGCCGCGCCCGCGACATTCCCGTGATGGTGACCTACGCCGGCGGCTACGCGCAGAATGTCGAAGACACGGTAACCATTCACTGCAACACGGTGGTCGCGGCGAAAGAAGTTCTTGGTGAATAAGCCACCACCCGCTTACGTGGCCCCGGACGCATTCGTCCGGGGTGCCGGCTGACCGGCGGGTCATAATTACATCTTCTGCGACCGAACCAATGTCAGCTTACGCGTCCCGGGGCTCACGCGGGGCGGACGAACGCGTCCGCCCCTACGTGAGCATGGCTGCTAAAATATCTGGATACATTTATGTTTGAGAACCTACAAGAAAAGCTACAACGCGCGTTCAGGTCGCTTCGCGGACAGGCCAAGCTGACCGAGGAGAACATTGACGAGGCGCTGCGCGAAATCCGGCTGGCGCTGCTTGAGGCCGACGTCAATTTCAAGGTGGTCAAGCAGCTCATCGACCAGATTCGCGCCAAGGCGGTCGGCCAGGAAGTGATGACTGCGCTCTCGCCCGGCGAGCAGGTCATCAAGATTCTGCGCGACGAACTGGTCGAGATTCTCGGCAAAGACACAGCGCGCATGAAGTTCGCCTCGCAGCCGCCCACAGTCGTGCTCATGGCCGGGTTGCAAGGTTCCGGCAAGACCACCACCTCCGGCAAGCTGGCGAACTGGTTCAAAGTTGGCGGACATCGTCCGCTGCTGGTGTCGGTCGACGTCTACCGTCCCGCTGCGCGCGAGCAGTTGAAAGTTGTGGCGCAGGCGGTGAAGGCAAACATCTACGAAGGTCACGTAGCCCCGGACGCATTCGTCCGGGGCGCGGATGACGAAGGCGCCGGCTCCTACGAGAAGTCTCCCGATGTTGAGCGACTGGCCAAAGAAGCCCGCCGCGAGGCCATCGTCTCCGGCTGCGACGTGCTCATTGTCGATACCGCCGGCCGGTTGCACATCGACGACCAGCTCATGGACGAAATGCAGTCGCTGAAAAAGCTGCTGAATCCTTCTGAGATTCTGTTCGTGGCCGACGCCATGACCGGACAAGACGCCGTGCGCTCGGCCGAAGAATTCCACAAGAAACTATCGCTCACCGGCGTAGTGCTCACCAAAATGGACGGCGATGCCCGCGGCGGCGCGGCGCTGTCGATTCGCCAGGTCACCGGCCAGCCCATCAAGTTCATCGGCGTGGGCGAAAAATATGACGCGCTCGAGCCCTTTCACCCCGACCGAATTGTCTCGCGCATTCTCGGCATGGGCGACATCCTGTCGCTGATCGAGCGCGCGGAATCGCATCTCGACAAAAAGAAGGCGCAGGAAATGGCCACCAAGGCCCTGACCGGCGACGGCTTCTCGCTGGAAGATTTCCGCGACCAGTTGCGCCAAGTCAAGAAGATGGGATCGATGAAGAGCCTGATGGGGATGCTGCCTTCAATCGGCCCGTTCTCCGGCCTGCAAAAAGCCGCCGACAACGTGGACGAGAAGCAGATCAACCGCGTCGAAGCCATCATCAATTCAATGACCATGCACGAACGCAATCATCATGAAGTGATCAACGGCAACCGCCGCAAGCGCATCGCCCGCGGATCGGGCACGACCGTGCAGGAAGTGAACAATCTGCTTCGCCAGTACGCGCAGATGAAGAAAATGTTCAAGCAGATGGGCAAACCGAGTTTCGCGCGAAGGCTGGCGGGGATGAAGCTGCCAGGGATGTGAGAGCGGATCAGGGATCAGGGTCAGTACCCAGCTACCAGCGGGCGGTCTAACTGCAATGAAATGGCGCTCTCTCGAAGAGTCGAGTCCCAGTCTTGATATTCGCCCCTTGCGCGATACTTTTGCCGAGCGCAAGGAACTCATTGCCAAGTACGTTTCACCGCAGACGCAAGATATTCATGCGCAGGCCGTTGCCGAACTCAAGGAGCAGCATCTCGCTGCCAACACCCTGCCGGTCGGTGCGCAAGCGGCGGCATTCGAACTTCCCAACCATGACGGCGAGATCATTTCTTCCTCCACCCTGATTGCCAACGGACGATTGGTGATCTGCTTCATCCGCGGGCGATGGTGCCCATTCTGCGTCGGTCAGATGGAGGCCGTAAATCTGATTCTGCCGCAGATCGGGGAGGCGGGTGCAACGCTGGTCGCCATTTCTCCGCAAACCGTGAGGCAATCGTTCTTCATGCACGATCAGCACAAGCTACGCTTCCCGCTGCTTTCCGATACCGGCAACAAGGTCGCGCGACAATTTGGGCTGACATATCGCGTGCCGCAAGCTCAGGAAGCGGTATATCGGCAGTCCTTCGTCAATCTGCCATTTACGAATGGCGATGAAAGCTGGGAGTTGCCGATTCCGGCGACGTACATTCTCGACCGCGACGGGACCGTGCTCCATGCGTCGGCGAACGAGGATTACACGGAGCGTCCGGAACCTTGCGACATTCTGCGGACCCTCAGGGGCTGAAGCCGGTATTCACCCGTCGAGTACCTAGCGGCACGGCTGAAGCCGAGCCCTTCCCAAAACCCGTCTGCCGCGCAAACTGCTAGACTGTCATCTTTCCGACCCCCTGCTTTCGGCTTCCACGGCAAGATGGATCGACGACGTTCCGGAGCCGAGAGCGGGAGTCGGAAGCCGAAATGAGGGCCCCTTCCCTTCGATGATCGTCAACTTTGCAGAACGCGCGCATAACCACAATTGGGAACTCGATCCAGTGGTGCGGTCGCTGCTTGACACGGATTTCTACAAGCTGCTCATGCTGCAATTTATCTGGAAGCATTTTCCCAGAACGCGAGTGGAATTCTCGCTGATCAACCGGCACGCTTCGGTGCGCATGGCGGACATCATCAACATTGAAGAGCTGAAGGTTCAACTGCAGCACGTTCGTGGGCTGCGCTTTCGAAAATCGGAACTGGTGTGGCTGGCGGGCAATACTTTCTACGGCCGCCGCGGAATTTTCGAGCCGGGATTTTTAGAGTGGCTGGAGCAGGACTTTCGACTGTCAGATTATCGGCTGTCGGTGCGCGATGGCCAGATCCACCTGGTCTTTGAAGGCACGTGGACGGAAACCACGATGTGGGAGCTGTATGCGCTGGCGATTCTTGGCGAGTTAAAAACGCGAGCTGCGCTGAAAACGCTGAGCGAGTTTGGCCTCGACGTTCTTTACGCTCGCGCGAAGACGAAATTGTGGAGCAAGATTGAACGGCTGCGCGGCGTCCCGGGACTGAGCGTGGCCGATTTCGGCACGCGCCGCCGCCACAGTTTTTTGTGGCAGGAATATGTTGTCGTGGCCATGGCAGCAAACCTGGACAGCAATTTTATTGGAACGTCGAATGCGTTCCTGGCGCACAAACATGACCTGGAAGCGATTGGGACCAACGCCCACGAAATTCCCATGGTCGTCGCTGCGCTCGCGCCAGATGACGCCGCGCTGAAGGAATCGCAATACCGCGTGCTGGAACTATGGCAGCAGACCTACGAGGGCGCCCTGCGCGTGATGTTGCCCGATACGTTTGGAACAACGCAGTTTCTTGCCGGGGCACCCGAATGGGTAGCGGACTGGACCGGGCAGCGCGTCGACAGCAAGGATCCATATATCGCCGGAGATGAATACATTGCGTGGCTAAAGACGCATGGGAGAGATCCGAGGGAGAAATTGTTGATCGCGTCGGACATGCTCGATGTCGATCAGATTCTGGGGCTGCACGCTTATTTTGGCGGCACGCTGGCAAAAGGCGTTACGCCCGCCGATTTTGCGAGCGCGGCGGATTTTGAAGACCGCAACAAGTGGACGCCGGGGCGGCGCGTTCGCTTCAGCGCCGGATGGGGCACGCTGCTGACCAACGATTTTCGCGGATGCAATCCCAACAACCGCGACGGTTTTGACCCCATCAGCTTGATCTGCAAAGTTTCGAACGTCGAAGGGCGTCCGGCAGTGAAGCTCTCCGATAATTATTCCAAGGCTTTGGGTCCGCCAGCGGAAGTTGAGCGTTACCGGAGAGTGTTCGGCACTGCGGGAATTGCAAATACGCCGGTAATCACGTGATGCGCCTCGAACCGTTGCCCGATAAAACTGTGACAGCGAAGTTCGCAGAGAGAAGAACGCCGAGAACGCAAGACGCAGAAACCTAACTGCTAACCAATCTTCGCGAAGTCTGCACATGCACCGCTTTCTATGGCACAGTAAATAGCTCATGCCTGCCAACGCCGACGCCAGGGCCGGACGCGCCGCCTTCTCGCATCCCGGATTCGTGCTGTTCGAGATCGCCCGATTTCTGATTGTCGCGGCAGTCGAGATGCAGGCCGTGGCCGTGGGCTGGCAAGTCTACGAGATCACGAAGCGGCCGCTCGATCTGGGCTATGTCGGTCTCGCGCAGTTTCTGCCGGGAATTTTGCTGTTCCCAATTTCCGGGCATGCATCCGACCACTTCGAACGAAGAAACGTTCTTTCGGCCTGTTATGCCGGCTATGCCGTGTGCTTCGCGTTGTTGCTAGCTCTGACCCATCGCGCTACGTCGGTCAATTCGATCTACGTAGTGCTGGTGCTGATCGGCGTGGTGCGATCGTTTGCCAGCACGGCCAGCCGAGCGATTCTGCCCCAGCTTGTGCCCGAAGAACATTTTCCGAATGCTGTGGCGTGGAATGCCAGCGTCTTTCAGGCCGCAACCATTCTTGGTCCGGCGTTTGGCGGAATTCTCTACGCGGCGTTTCACGGGCCGGCGGCGGTGTATGTGATTGCCCTTCTGACGGCGGCGGGAGCTACGGTGTCATCATTTTGGATCAGGCCTGAGGCGAAAACGCGTCCGCGGGAACCCATGTCGCTCAAGACGGTGTTTGCGGGACTGCACTACATCTGGAACAAGAAGCTAATCCTGGGCGCGATTTCACTGGACCTGTTTGCCGTTCTTCTGGGAGGGGCGGTTGCATTGTTGCCGGTATACGCGCGTGAGATTCTGCATACGGGGCCGTGGGGACTGGGGTTGCTGCGCGCTGCGCCGGGCGTGGGCGCGGCCGTCATGGCCGTGTTGCTGGCGCATTGGCCGCTACGCGGACGATCGGGACTGGCGCTGCTGTGGGCGGTGGCGGGATTTGGAGTTCTCACGATTGTCTTCGGACTTTCGCGCAGCCTGATCGTGTCGTTAATCGCGCTGCTGCTGCTGGGCGCGAGCGATATGATCAGCGTGATTATCCGCGCGACCCTTACGCAATTGGCGACTCCGGATGCGATGCGCGGGCGGGTCACTGCGGTCGACATGATTTTTATCGGGACCTCCAACGAGTTCGGGCAATTTGAATCGGGCGTGACCGCGCAATGGTTTGGGACTGTGCCGGCAGTCGTACTGGGCGGAATTGGAACTCTGGTCGTGATCGTCGTGTGGGCCTGGATGTTTCCGGAACTGCGGCAGGCAGGAGAACTCAGCGACATTCGCAGCGAAGTGGAGGCTTCGGCGACCACCGATCCAACTTAATTCCTGCAAGAAACAGATCAAGAACAGAAGTATCTTTGCGGTCCTCTCCGCAGCGGATGCCGTAGAATGTCGGCTTCATTTCTTCAGACAAACACCGCGCAACCAGGGAAACTCATTGATCGAACGCTATTTCCGCCTTACCGAGAATCGGACTACGGTGCGCCGCGAATTTCTCGGCGGCCTAACCACTTTCATAACCATGGCATACATCGTGGTCGTGAACCCGCAACTCCTCGCGAAAACAGGGATGCCGATTGATGGCGTGCTCTTCGCAACCTGCGTGGCTGCCGCCGCGGCCACCCTCGTCATGGGACTTTACGCCAACTATCCTATTGCGCTGGCGCCCGGAATGTCGCTGAACGCGTATTTCACTTATGTCGTCTGCCTGGGCATGCATGTGCCATGGCAAACGGCGCTGGGCGTCATTTTTATTTCCGGGGTGTTTTTCGTGATCCTCACGCTGGTGCGGGTTCGCGAGCAAATCGTCAACGGCATTCCGGATTGCCTCAAGTACTCAACCGCCGGCGGCATTGGGATGTTCATTGCCTTTGTGGGCTTGCGCAATGCCAAGGTGGTAGTCGCAAACTCCGCGACCTTCGTCGGCCTCGGCAGCTTTTCCGATCGCGAGACTCAGCTCGCTTGCGTCGGGCTGGCCATCATGCTCATTCTCATGACACGCAAGGTCAATGGCGCGATCCTGATCGGAATCTTTGCCACCACGCTGCTTGGGATTTTTCGCGGCATGTCCGCCTGGCCAAGCTCGATCTTTTCATTGCCGCATCCTTCCAGCACATGGCTGCAACTCGACGTGCGCGGCGCTCTTCACCTGGGCCTGCTTGAAATCGCATTTGTCTTTCAGTTTGTCGATCTGTTCGACAATGTCGGGACGCTGGTTGGAGTCAGTGAGCAAGGCGGATTCGTGAAGGACGGTAAGATTCCGCGAGTCGGCCGCGCTCTGGTTTCGGATGCGGTAGGCACGATCATCGGCTCGTTGACCGGGACTTCCACTGTAACCAGTTACATTGAAAGTGCGGCCGGAGTTGCTGCGGGGGCGCGCACCGGGTTGAGCAATGTGTTCGTCGCCGGCTTCTTTCTTCTCGCGGTTTTTTGTTCGCCACTGGCTGCCGCCATCCCCGGATATGCAACGGCCCCAGCCCTAATGCTCGTCGGCGCGCTGATGACAGAATCCATAGGCCGGGTCGACTGGAAAGAATTTACCGAAGCGGTTCCAGCTTTCGTCACGTTGCTGGCCACGCCCCTGACGTTCAGTATCGCCACCGGTCTAAGTTTCGGATTGATTTCTTACACGCTGGTGAAAGTGGCAGCCGGGAAGTTACGCGAAGTGAGTGTCGTGATTTGGATTCTGACGGCGCTGTTCGTACTGCGCTATGTATATCTCGCCGCCGGATAAATCCATCAGCGTTTCAACAAAGTCTTCGCGGCACCCATGTTGTCGTACTTGTCGTAGACCCGGACCACCACCACGTGCTCGGATTCGTCTTTCCCCGAACCCATGGCCGAGTTAATCACCGAGTCCCGCTCCGACTCCAGCGCCACTTTGAAATCATAGTCTTCCGTTTTCGCATCCGACAGTTGGCCGACCGGCTCCACGTATTTCCAGTCGCCGGCATCGACGGAATACTCGGCGCGTTTGATCGTAGAAAATCCATCCTCTGCGCGGAAGCGCACGTGGATCTGCGAGCCTTCAATGGTCCCTGCCAGGTTCTCGATGCGCGGGGATGTCGTATCGACCTCAAAGCGGCGGCTCTCTCTGGTCGCAGTCAGGGCCTCGCCGGGAGAGTGCGACGGCGCATCCGAAGCCACGACTTCCACTATATAGCCGCCATCCGGCAGCAGGCTGGCGTCAAAAGAATACGCTTTGTCGGATAAGTTATCTTTTAAAAGGAGCCAGCGTGTCTCACCATCGCCGCGATAGTAGACGGAATACACGAGCTGATCGTCGTTCTCGTCATGCGCGTTCCACTTCACTCCAATGGATTCGCGGTCGTGCGTGCTCGGCACCGGCGACTCGAAATGTCCACCCGATGATCCGCTCAGGTCGGCGCCCAGATTAAGGCCGGCCGATTTCTGGATTGGCTGATAGCGAACTCCTACCTGCACCGAAACGTCCTCGATCTCCGGCGCAACATTTTTCGGTAGGTAGTTCAAGGTAACGGTGTCGACCTCGGGCCGCATGCTTCCCGCGTGCAGCACGGCTTTCCACTGGGCGTAGCGTGCGGCGGGAACCCCAGTCTCAGAATCCTTGGCGAGATTCACTTGCTTCCATGCACTCCAATTGCGGTCGGGATTGTCGACGTTGCCGCTGCGTGCCAACAGCTCGACGTTGCCGGTGCCGCGGAACTCGGCTCGGCCCCAGCGCGAAAATATTTTTGCGTCGAACACATCGCTTTCGTACGTGCCTTCGTTTTCTGGACCCGGACCCAGGACAAAAATCTTTCCCAGGTTACTGCTGGCGGCGTAGAGCCCCCCACCGGGAGCCTTGGCGAAGCCGGTCACTTGCGAGGCCGGAGATTTCAGCAGATCGGAAAATTCATCCTGACGTTGCACGGCGAAAATGTGGCCGCGATTTCCCGTTCCGGCCAGTAGATGCTCATGCGAATCGAAGGCCAAGGCATAAACAATGTCTTCATGTGAACTCCACAGCCGCGACGGCGAACCGTCAGGGGCAATTCGATAAATGTCGGAGCCGCCGCTTGCGCCGACGCCGGGAAATGAGAACTGGCCTGCCGGGGACGGGCTGGGCGTCAGCGTGAGAGTCATTCCCGGAGTTGGCGAGGAGCTTGACGCGGCGCTTGAACTCATGGTCATGATCGAAGAAGTTGTGCCGGCCGGGGAGGTCGCCGCTCCGGCACGCTTTTCGCCTACCCCTGCGGCATAGATATTGCCCGCGCGATCGAGAGCCAGCGCCGTGATTTCCTTCTTGGCAGCGCTGTAAAGTACAAATCCCTCGCCCGCGGGAGAGATCCGGTAGATCAAGCCGCTGCCATCGGTGCCGGCAATCAGGTTGCCCTGAGCATCGAGCGCGAGCACCCGGATATGGGTGTCGTCGCTCTTAAAGAAAACGGAGTGCTCGCCCTTCGTCGTCACTTTGTAGATCTCGCCGTGATCGCCGGTGGCAACGTAGAGATTTCCAGACTTATCGAGAACAAGATCCCAGATGTACTTGGTGCCGGGCGCCAAGTATTCTGACGAACTCCAGGTTGGGTCGAGCGCAGGCTTCGCGGGATCTTTCGGAGTGTCGTTATCGGAAATCTTGTCTGAACTCTTGTCTGACTTGGGCGCGACCGCTTTTTGCCGGGGCTTATGCTCGATCTTGTAGACCTTTCCGTCGGGCGCCGTGGCTGCATAGATTACGCCGCCAGGCGCGACAACGAGCGCCTGGACCTGAAGTTCCTTCGGCTCGAACACGATGGTCGCCTGTCCATCCGGCGCGATTCGGTAGACTCGCGCCGGAGAGCCGGTCGCGGCATAGACATTTCCCGCATCATCCGCGGCAACGGCCCAGATGTAGGTCGACGGCGTCGCGTACAGCAATTTGAACGACGGAGCCAGCTCCAGACCGCCGGAGCTGCGGATGGCTACGCCGGTGGCCGTACCTTTAGTGAGGTCTTCGAATTTTGACTGCTCCCAGGTGCGAGTGCCGTCGGCGAACGAGGCTGCTGTGAAGGCGATGATCGCAAGCGCTGAAAGAAGAAGTCCAGAATAAGTGGAACGTGAAAACCTGAGCAAACTCTGCAATGTCGTACCTCGAATTAAGTCTGAGAGAAGCCGGCCGCGGCACGTCGTCGAACTGACCGCAATATTTCAGGTTAACATGCAGGCCCCGTTCGCCGCGCATTTGTGCGCCGGAAGCCGAGAGCCCGAAGCCTTCCCTCGTGATATCGTAGATTTTCATGCCTTCGGCGCGTCAGAAACTGCTCCGCACCCTTGCCCACAAGTCGTTTCGCCTGGGCGACTTCAAACTTTCTTCGGGCGGGACCAGCGATTACTACATCGACTGCCGAACCACTACGCTGGACGCGAAGGGATCGCGACTAACCGGGGAAGTTTTCCTGGAGGAAATCCGGCAGCGGGGATGGAACGCACGGGCCATTGGCGGGCTCACCATGGGCGCGGATCCGATTGTGGTCGCGGTCGCCGTGGTGAGCGGCGAACTAGATGGATTTCTGGTGCGCAAGGCCGAAAAGCAGCACGGCACCGGCCGGCGTATCGAAGGTTTCCGCGAGAAGGGCGCGCGAGTCGTGATTGTCGATGATGTCTGCACCACCGGGGCATCGACCGTGCTGGCGATTGAGGCGGCGCGCGAGTTCGGATTCGACGTGGTCGGCGTGATCTGCCTGGTGGAGCGGGAAGAAGCGAAGGGACGTCCGAACGTAGAAAAGGCGGCTGCACCCGCTCCGTTCAGTTCGATTTTCACGGCGAACGATGTACGCAAAGAGCACGTGCTGCAAAACGACGAAACCGACGCCGGCATGCATCGACCAACGAGCAACGACTGACGACAAACGACTGACCAACGACCGACCTATGATTCAAACCCTGGAATGGACCGACCAAGGCGTACGCTTCATCGATCAAACGAAGCTGCCCATGGAAGAAGTTTATGTGACCTGCAAGACGCATGAGCAGGTCGCCGATGTCATTCGCAACATGGTGGTGCGCGGCGCACCCGCGATTGGCGTGGCGGCCGCTATGGGAATCGCGCTGGGCGTAAACAATTCCGGCGCGGAATCTATCGGAGATCTGAAGCGCGACTTCGACCAGATCTGCGATCTCATCGGCAAGACGCGGCCGACGGCGGTAAATCTGTTCTGGGCGATTCGACGCATGCAGGAAAAGTTCGAGAACATCCGCATCCGATCCATTCCGCAAATCAGGCGCGACCTGATCGAAGAAGCCCAGCGCATGCACGCGGAAGACATTGCGGCCAACCAGGCTATGGGACGCCACGGCGCAACGCTTATGCCCAGCTCGGGCGGAGTGCTCACGCACTGCAACGCTGGAGCGCTGGCAACGGCGGGATATGGCACGGCGCTGGGTGTGATCCGCGCGGCCGTTGAGCAGGGAAAGAGAATTCATGTGTACGCCGACGAGACCCGTCCGTTTCTGCAAGGCTCGCGGCTCACGGCGTGGGAGTTGATGAAAGACGGCATCCCGACCACCGTGATTTCCGACAACATGGCCGGGGCGATGATGAGCCAGGGCAAGATCGGGGCGATTGTGGTGGGCGCCGACCGCATTGCGGCTAACGGCGATGTGGCCAACAAAATCGGCACATACACGGTGGCCATCCTGGCGAAGGAGCACGGCATTCCATTCTATGTAGCCGCGCCGATTTCGACTGTCGATCTCGCTTGTCCTGATGGTAGCCGGATTCCGATTGAGCAGCGCAACGGTCGCGAAGTTACGCACATCGCCGGGAAACGGATGGTGCCGGACGGCGTGGAAGTAGAGAATCCAGCGTTCGATGTGACGCCGGCAAAGTACGTGGCGGCCATCATCACAGAAAAAGGGATCGCGCGAGCTCCGTATGAAGAGTCCTTACGCGGTCTGGCCGCGCAGGTGGCGGAAGTCCCTCGGTGACGGGATTCGTTGTACCAGGCCGTTTCACAAGAAAAACTGATTCGTAAAGAGATGTAAATCTCGAAAATATTTTTCTTCCCGCGCTACTAATCGTCTGGGTTCGGGTTGAAGCTAGCGGTAACTCAACCGTGCTAACCTGAGCTCAGAAGACCCAGCTCTGCGCCAAAACTCTTCCAGGGGGATGTTATGCCGTTACGCAATCGCTTCGTTCTAGCCATCATTCTTTCCTCACTCGCCGCACTCGCAGGTTGCGGAAGCAGTTCCGGCTCGGGTTCGGCGCCTCCGACCGGGGGATTCAGCGACAGCAACTTGAGCGGCACCTACGTCTTTTCGACGACCGGCAGCGACAGCACAACCGGCGAACTCTTGGCAGTTACCGGAAGTTTCACCGCAGATGGCAAGGGCGGAATCAGTGGCGGCACCATGGATATTAACGATCCCGCAATCGGTGTGGCTCCGGCCCAAGCGATCACGGCAGGCAGCTACAGCGTCGGCGCGGACGGACGGCCATCAAGCGGTAGCGGCCTGATCACCCTGACAAGCGCAGCAGGGACTTTCAACTTTGACTTTGTTCTCACGTCGAGCGAGGGCGGCCTGATCACGGAGTTCGACAGCAACGGCAGTGGCAGCGGCACGCTGGAATTGCAGACCACAGTCGCGCAGAGCAGCATCAATGGGCAATCTTACGTTTTCAATTTCAGCGGCACCAGCACTAATGGAACCGGGGCCGTGTGCGGCAATGGCAGCGTCGGCGGCACTCTACCCTTCGCCACGGTTGGAGCCTTTACTGTTGACTCTAGTGGCAACATCACCGGGATTGAAGACGTTAACAGCAACTGCGTTTCCCTTTACGGAACCAGCGGCACCGCTATCACCGGTGGCTCAATCAACTTAGGCACGGTTCCGGGCACGGCCACAATCACCACGGCCGGCAACACCTACAGCTTTGATGTCTACCCGGTAAGCCCCACCGAATTGAAGTTTATTGAAATCGATTCTCTTCCTGTAGTAAGCGGCGAAGTTTTCTCACAATCGTCGTCAATTCCCACCGGCAATAACGTATTCGCGGTGGCAGGCTTCGACATTGTAGTTGGATCACCGTTCACGTCTGTAGGTCTGCTGGTCACCGACGGGGCGGGGAACATCACCACTTCTTCGGTGCAGGATATCAACGATGCCGGTACGGCCTTCGAAGTGCCCGGCTTTAGTGGCGGCTACAGCACGCTCACCGGAGGACGCTCGCTGATCACGATGAACGGCTTTGTGAAGGGTGACAGTGGAAGCGGGTGCAGCAGTTGCCAGTTCGCCGTATATCCGTCGAGCGGCGGCCTTCAGATTCTGGAAGTTGACGGCGGCGGGGCGACCGACGGGGTCGCTTATCTGCAAGGCGGGAGCCCATCATTGGCGTCGGGGCAAGGGTACGGGATGAATCTGACAGGGTTTAACTTCAACTCTGATACGGAGGAAGACGACATCGCCGAGTTCACCAATACCAGCGGCACCTTCAGTCCCGGCAAGATCGACGTCAACGACGAAGGGTCAACCAGCTTTGGAAACTCATTCTCGTCCACATATTCAGCCGACTCGACCGTCTCAGGACGCGGTACGGTCGCGGCGGGATCGAATTCCTATGACCTCATCACCTATGTTGTGAACGGCGGAGCGGGTACCCCAACTGCCGTAGCTATCGACAGCGATGGTACCTTCGTGTCCCTGGGACTGCTCGGGACTCAAACTGCCAGCGCCAGTTCGAACGCGGCCACACGACACCTGAAGGTGTTGAGCCTGAAGCCAGGAACAAAGCCTAAGGCGCTCAAGCGCCGGCAGCAAAAGTAGGCAGTAAGAAAGAGTTAGTAAAGGGCGCGGTAGTTGGTTGCCGCGCCCTTTGTTTTCCGATACCGCCTCCACTGACAACCGAAGGTGCTGCCCCTCCATGAACCGTCCGGCGATTCATCCTTCTGTCGCCTCCAACTTGGGGATTACTGCGCTGCGCGCGCTGAACCATCCCACGACCCGATATAGCATCAACACGCCCAGCACCGCGACGTATTCCAGAGGTTTCTTCAGGTCGGCTTTGACCAGCCAGATGTAGTGGATGACTCCGGCGGCGGCGCTGAAATAAATCAGGCGATGCAGGGCTTGCCAGCGCTTGCCGCCGAGTTTGCGGATCGACCACTTGGTCGACGTCAGGGCCAGCGGAATCATCAGGGCAAAAGCCGTCATGCCGGCGGTAATGAACTTTCTCTTGGCGATGTCGGCCAGCATTTCGTGCACATCGAAAAATTTGTCGAGCCAGACATAAGTCATCAGGTGCAGCGTGCCATAGAAAAACGCGAACAGCCCTAGCATGCGGCGCAGGCCGATCAGCCAATACTGCCGCGTGAGTTTGCGCAGCGGCGTGATCGACAACGTAATCAGCAGAAAGGTCAGCGTGCAGTCGCCCGTGGTGTGCGTGATCTTCTCAATAGGATTGGCGCCAAGCTGGGAATGCAAGGCGCGCCATACGAGATTGGCTAGTGGAGTGAGGCAGGCCAGGAGGAGCACGGGTTTGAGGTAGCGCATGCCAGTTCTCGGTCGTCAGTCGACGGTCTTCAGCAAACCAATGAGGTCCCCGGAACAGACGTCGTTATGAAGAGCCGAAGCCACGGGTGGCTGTCGACCGACGACTGACGACTAGAAATTTTTCTTCAAATCCATTCCACTGTACAGGCTGGCTACTTGTTCGTAGCCGTTGAACATCAACGTGGGGCGTTTGCGGAATTCGCCGAGCCTGCGCTCTGTGGCCTGACTCCAGCGGGGATGGTCCACGCTTGGATTCACATTGGAATAGAAACCATACTCCGTCGGCGCGGAAATGTTCCAGGTATTCAGCGGCTGCTTCTCGGTGAAACGGATTCGCACGATCGCCTTGGCGCTCTTGAAACCATACTTCCACGGAACCACGATGCGCAGCGGCGCGCCATCCTGATTGGGGAGGTCTTCCCCGTACATCCCAAAACAGAGCAGCGCGAGCGGATGCATGGCTTCATCCATGCGCAGGCCCTCGACGTAGGGCCATTGCAGCACATTGCGCTGCTGGCCGGGCATCTGAGTCATGTCGAGAATCGTGGTGAACTCGACAAACTTTGCCTTGCTCGTAGGGTTCACCCGCTTGATCAGTTCGCTCAGCGGGAAACCGACCCAGGGAACGACAATCGACCAGCCTTCGACGCAGCGATGACGGCAGATGCGCTCCTCCGGCGGAGCCATCTTGAGGATCGCATCAATGTCGAGCTCTTGTTTCTTATCGACTAGGCCGTCGATCTTTACTTTCCAGGGGCGCGTGCGGAAATTTTTGGCCAACCGCGCCGGGCCGTCTTTGTCGGTGGAGAACTCGTAATAGTTGTTGTAGGTAGTGACGTCCTTGTAAGGAGTGATGGTTTCGGTCGTGCTGAATGGACTTTTCTTGATGCCGTCGATTTTGTTGCCGGCTAGCGCGGTGGTCGAAGGCGAGGCCATCTCGCGGATGCCAAAGCCGGTCGCGACTGCAGCTCCTGCGACGGCCGCCCCGGCCAGAAACTGACGGCGATTGAGATACAAACTCCGCGGAGTGATTTCCGAAGATGGAATGTCTGCGGCCTTCTTGATCAGCATGAGAACGCTTCTTTTATACGCGAGTACGTTTTTTGTACGCGAGTCCATCGTGGACTGATTTATTTTGCCATCTATCTTCCACCAGATAAGACGCTTAGGTCGTGAAAAAGTTGCAAGGAACCAGGCTGGGCGCCAACACCACCCCGCTTGTAGGAATTGCAAAAGGTGATTCGAAATGTTCGCCGTTCCGAGCGTCCCAGCGCGGAACATGAGTGGCTGCCAGCTTGGAGGAGCCCGAGAGCCGTCGCCTCTTTCGGAATGACAATGTGATTCTACCCGAGCACTTCCCTGACTTTGCGCGACAGATTTTGCAGGGTGAAGGGCTTCTGCAGAAACGCGGCGCCTCGCTCTATGCTTCCTTCGATCGCGTCCTCGGTGTAACCTGAGACATAAAGGACTTTCGATTCCGGGCGGGATTCCGCCAATTGCTTAATCAGTTCGCGGCCGCCCATCCCAGGCATAACCACATCGGTGATCACCAAATCGATGCTGCCTTGATGTCGTGACGCCGCGGCAATTCCTGCCTCGGCGCTTTCCGCTTCGATCACGGTGTATCCCTTCAAGGTCAGAGTTTCCCTGACTAACTGACGGACCGATTCTTCGTCTTCCACCAATAAAACCGTCTCCGTGCCGCCAAGGATATTTTGGGTCACTGGAGGAGACTGCTTTTCGGCAACGCCTTCCACTCGGGGCAGATAAATCTGGAAAGTCGTACCGCGGCCTTCCTCGCTCTGCACCAATACATATCCTCCACTCTGCTTCACAATCCCGTAGACCGTGGAGAGACCGAGCCCAGTACCTTTGCCTTTCTCCTTCGTTGTAAAGAACGGCTCGAAGATTCGCGACTGCGTTTCCTTGTCCATGCCAGTGCCAGTGTCGGTTACGGCGAGCATGACGTAGTCACCGGGACGGATGAACGTCTGGCCGCGGCGATGTGTTTCTTCCACGACAATATTTAACGTCTCCAGACTGAGCGTTCCCCCGTTGGGCATGGCGTCTTTGGCGTTGACCACCAGATTCATCAACACTTGCTCCAGTTGCCCGGCGTCGGCCCGCGTATGCGCCGCATCCCGGGCTAGGCAGGTCGAGAATTCCACGGTTTCGCCGATCAGGGGGCGTAGCAACCGCTCCATGTCCTGCACAATCGCGTTGACGTCGACAACTTTGAGCTCGAGCAGTTGCTTGCGGCTGAAAGCCAGCAACTGCCGGGTCAGAGTAGTAGCGCGATCGGCCGCCTGCTGGATGGCCTCAGCCTTCTCGCGCAGCAGATGCTCTGGTTCCAGAGCTGCGAGCATGACTTCGGCGTATCCGCTGATCACCATCAGCAGATTGTTGAAGTCGTGGGCCACGCCACCCGCCAGCCGGCCCACAGCTTCCATCTTCTGAGCCTGACGGAACTGATCCTCGAGCACGCGACGGTCGGTAACATCCTCGGCAATCGCCTCTAGTACGTCGGCGGGCTCGTCAGCGCTGCTTACCGCGCGCCCGCTGATCCGCACCGTGATGGCGCCGCCGTCTTTACGCTTCCACTTCAATTCAATCCCGTCGAGGCGTCCGCGTTTGCGGAACTCATCGATTAGCCGAGTGTGTTCTTCGGAGTTTGCGAAGACATCTTTTTCCGGATCAAGTAAGAGCACTTCCTCGGCACAGCTGTATCCCAGCATTGTGATCAGCGCGGGGTTCACGTCCAGAAATCTTCCTTCCAGACTCGACCGGTAAATGCCATACACCGAACTTTGCACCAGAGAGCGATAGCGGGCCTCAGAGCGCCGTAGCGCCTGCTCGTTTCTCTTGATCTCAACCGCGCTCGCTAGTTGCCGTGCCACGAACGTGAGAATTTCTTTGTCGCGCTCGCCATAGCGGATGTTCTTCGAATAGGTCTGCACAACTAACCCCCCGAAAGTATGGTTGTTCACTTTGAGTGGCACGCCCATCCAGTCGAGAGAGCGAGATCCGTTTCGGGCTACTTCGCCGCGATCCTCCATGGCTTGGAGCACTTCGGGCGTAGCCAGTAGCGGCTCTCCCACGCGAATGAGGTAATCGGTCAGCCCATGACCCAGCTTTTTCGGGGGCGGCGCAGAATCCTGCTCATCGACAAAATAAGGGAATGTCAGCAACTCCGTGGCGGGATCGTAGAGCGCAATGTAGAAATTGCGTGCGTACATCAATTCATCGACGATACTGTGCACTGCTGCGAAGAACTGTTGCAGATCGTGGGCGCTGCTGCTTTTTTCGGCGACCCGGTAGAGCGCCGAACTCAACGCCTCTACGCGCTTGCGATCGGAAATGTCGTGGTAGCCGGCGTAGAAGCCCGCCATCTGACCGTCCAGCAGCAGAGGCGCACAGGAGACGGAAACGTCGAGCAGGCTTCCATCTTTTTTCCTGCGCTGCGTTTCCAGCGTAATGCGCTCACCCCTGGTGAGCGCCTCCGACACCCACTCCGACTCCGCCAAACGATCCGCCGGGACAACGAGATTCTCCAGAGGTTGGCCTATGACCTCACCCGCTGCGTAATCGAACATGCGAGCAAAGGTTTCGTTGGCCCAGAGCACTCGATGTTCGGTGTCGGCAATACTCAATCCATCGGGAAACGCCTGAAACATTTGTTCCAGGAATTGCAGCCGAGGGTCGGCTTTGTCTGGACCGCTCGCGGGGACTTCATCCAAGGCGGGCAGCGGACAGGAGAACTTGGAGCAGGAACCATCGGCGGACGTGTCGGCATTTTCCGCCGGTACGAAGGCAGGCGGAGCTCCGCTCTCCAGAGCTTTTTTCAGCCTGCTGGCGCGGGAAATGTCCGCTCTTCCTGATTGGGAGACACCTTCGCCCATCCTCGAATTCCCCCTCGAAATTCGCGGTCATGAGCATGGTAGAACGCTTGGGTACTCGGTCGAAAGGGTACGGGAGTAATCCCGAAAATGGCGGGTCCCGAAATGGCGGTTTTCCGGGCCAGCCTTTAGGTTGGTTACTTTAGAGGGCTGCCGTTGGAGTGCAATTCTCTTCAAATGCAACGCCGGCAAACACACTTCGGCTCCGTATTCGTGTGAACCCGCTACATCGCAAAAAGTTCTGCGCCATCGATGCCCAGCGTCGTCAGCTCATGCATCTCGGCGTTATCCCTCGGCATCGAATGAATTAACCAGATGGTTAATTCGTAAAGAAATGTCAACGGGTCGGAGGTGACCTCAATGACTACAAGAAAAATGAATGCAGGTAAGCAATCTTTTGGGAGGCTGGTGGGTGCGATTCTGGCGATCGGGCTGATGAGCGCGATGGCGTTGGCGCAACCGTCCGCAGCGGCCCGCTACGACAATCAAATTCAAACAACTCTGACGCAGAAACTGGCCGGCAAGAGCCAGTTTGGCAGTGTCAAAGCAAGCGTGGAAGACGGGATTGTGGTCCTGACGGGCACCGTCGATCTTTACCAGCGCAAACTCGACGCGGCCAAGACTGCCCGCAAGACCGCGAATGTGCAGGGGGTTCGCAACCTCCTCACTGTCGCCGGTCCTGACGTGCCGGACGCGCAACTCGAGCAGAAACTTGCGACCAAGCTCCGGTACGTGCGCGTAGGCTACGACAATACGTTCGATTACTTCGCGCTCGGAGTGAAGGACGGCGTGGTGACGGTCGAGGGGCAGGATCGCACGGGCATCGGCCGCGACGAAGCTCTGGCCGACATCGCGAACATGCCTGGGGTGAAGGACGTGATCAACAACGTCTCGGTCGAGCCGGTTTCGTTTTTCGACGACGGTCTGCGCGTGCGGGCGTGGCGCGCGATCTATGCCGACTCAGTTCTAAATCGGTATGCGGCGGACCCGGCGCGACCGATACGAATCATCGTGATGAACGGGCACGTGACGCTCTACGGTTCGGTCGACAGCAAAATGGACAAGGAACTTGCCGGAATCCGAGCCAACCAAATCTCCGGCGCGTTCAGCGTGGAAAACAAGCTTCAGATTGAGGGAAAATCTTAAGTTAGTGTCGGTGAACCTGGGCGCGGCGAGAGTCGCGCCCTTTTGTTTTTGGGATGCGGCTTTCAAGGCAGCCGATTGATGAGCGAGGCCACGTATCCCGCGCCGAATCCGTTATCGATGTTGACCACGCTCACGTTCGATGCGCAGGAGTTGAGCATGCCGAGCAAGGCGGCCAGTCCCTTGAACGACGCGCCATAACCGATGCTGGTGGGTACGGCGATTACGGGAACGCCGACCAGTCCTCCAACCACGCTGGGCAGCGCTCCTTCCATGCCGGCGCAAACGATCACGACACGGGCTTTGGTCAGGGCTTCACGATTCGCCAGCAAACGGTGGATGCCGGCGACTCCGACATCATAAAAATGCTGCACTTCGTTGCCCATGATTTCGGCGGTGACGACTGCCTCTTCCGCAATGGGGATATCGCTGGTTCCGGCGGAAACTACTGCAATAATGCCCTTCCCATATTTGGTGGGATCCCGCTGTAGAACGATGGCGCGAGCGAGTTCGCGATATTCGGCGCCGCGAACTTTCTTCTGGACTGCAACAAATTGTTTTTCGGTCGCACGCGTGGTTAAAACGTTGGCTCCATGTTTCGAAAGCCGGGCGAAGATTCCCGCGACCTGCTGGGGAGTTTTACCTTCCCCGAGAATGACCTCAGCCATACCGGCCCGCAGCGCTCGATGATGATCGACTTTGGCGAAGCCGAGATCCTCGAAGGGCAAATGGCGCATGCGATCGACGGCATCGTCGGGCGTAAGTTTGCCGCGACGCACCTCTTCGAAAAGCTTGCGGATGGATTCTGCGTTCACGTTCTAGTTAGCACTTAGCATTTAGGCGGACGAGGTTTAGATTAGCATTTTGGAGAACATCTGAGTTCAGGCGTGCGCCAAGCGGGTTTTCGGTCTGGAGATCGAACGGAGCTTGGCCAGGACGGCGGCGCAGACTTTGCGGGCCATGCCCGGCTCGTTCAGGTGAGCGAGAAACAGGCGGCGCAGCCCGCGAGGCGCGACCTTGCCAGCGAGGTAGGCGTCGTAAATCTGCGCCCCAATACGGTAGCCCAACTCTTGGGCAGACGACTCGAATTTGTTTTTATCGGCACGGCTTGCGGCCTGTGCCGCTTTCTCGCAGGCCGCGCGGGATAAGGGCGACTGTTCTTCGGGCGCTGGCCTCGAAGGATAGAGGATTCTCGATCCGAAATAAGCGACCGCATGCTCCATCAGGCGGACATAAAACTCATCGATCAGAGTCCTGCGAGGATTCGCCCCGTCACCATTCGACGCGGCGCACTTCGCAGAGTCGCCATTGCGGCGCTGCGGCAAACCTTGGCAGGCCTGATGTAGAAAACGCGCTGCATCCTCTGTAGCGTGCATCATGTGAAACTCATGGACGACGAAGGCGTTCACCGGCGCGAGGTAAGCGCTGCCACGCTCGGCGACGCTCACCAGCATGGATTCGAGTTCCGCTCCGGCGATGCCTTTCCGCGACAATAGCCCGAGCAGCATCGGATCCTCCGATGCTTTGCCATAAACTTCCGGCAACAGGTCCACCAGAAATTTCGGCTGCGTACCGTTATGCGGCGAGTAGCGGTTGATTTCGAGGAAACGCGCCAGGCTGTCGATCAGGTTGTAAATGGTAGGGGCGAAGTCCGGGCTGTCGTCGCACCGGCTCCACTGGTCGAGAAACAGGCGATAGCTTTCATATTTTTCCAACGGAGTGGCATTGAAGACGCACACGACCTCATCATTGACGCGGACGCCTTCCACCCTATCGGTGCGCTCTCCGGCGGCACGCCAGTAGAGCGCGTCAATGTTTTGTAAGACGGTAAGGATCTTCGCGCCGGGCAGCTGCGCGCGTAACTCACGGGGCAAGTGTCCTGGAGCGAGATGCGATTCGCCGAAGAGCACAAAAATGACTGCATCGGGATGGCGCTGGCGAATTTCGGCCAGTTTGGCCGCGGCGTGACGGTCGCGGGCTCCGATTTTGCGGAGATCCTCGCGGGGCATGCAGTCGAGGCCATAGAGCGCTTCGGCGTGATCGCGCGCAGTGACGAGCAGTTCGTAGAATGGCACCCAGTCGTATCCCCAGTCGAGATCGAAGCGGATGCGCTGGCGCAGTTCGTTTTCGTCAATGTCGCGACGCCACCATTCGTCGAGAATGTGCTGGTCGCGGGCGTAGATGGTTTCGACTCCCAACACGACCCGGCGATCCCCGGCGAGCGCGCGCTGCTCGATCAGCGATGCGGCGTGGCGTTGTGCGACCGGCAACGCGTGGTAGTCGCCGATGAGAACGATGTCGGCGGAATGCAGAGCCGTCTGAATTTGTGTCGCATCGAGCAAGGAGTCATAGCTGCGAAAAGCTTGGTTGAACTCGCGCAGATATTTTCTGCGGCTATGCGAATCCTGAGCGCGAATCTCGCGCTCCACTCCCGCCAGCGCTTGCAGTTGAGCGGCGCTACGGCGAGATCGAAGATTGGCAGTCGAGGACATGATTAGCTTCTAGCTTCTAGCTTCTAGCTTCTAGCTTCTAGCTTCTAGCTTCGGCTCTTGCGCTTCGGGCTTTTGAGCTCCTTGTTCTCTTGACTTCTGTGGCAACGTCTACCTATGCTCCAGAACCGGGGCAGTTCTTTCGCTGCCTCTCAGGAGCCGTTTTGCCGAACGTTTCGTCGGGCCAGCATTTCGCGCAAAATCTGACCATCGCCACTACCGGCGCCAGTGGGGCCATTTTTCTGCGGCAGTTGCTGCTCGCCGTGGCACGCGACGCGCGCGTCCAAACCGTTAACTTCATCGCCTCCGACAGCGCGTTGCGCGTCATGGCCGAAGAATTGGGCATCGCTGGACGTTCCAACCTGATCGGTCAACTTCTTCTCGAAACTTCCTCCACCGGCGTATCCCGCCGGATTTCCGGCGGCCGCGCATCGCCCAAAATCGTTTCCAATAAAATCGCGCTCCAATCCAACGCCGACATCGGAGCGAACGTGGCCAGCGGCTCTTATCCTGCCGACGCCATGATCGTCATCCCTTGCAGCGTAGGCACGCTGGCCCGCATTGCCAACGGCGTCGCCGCCCAACTCATCGAACGCGCGGCCGACGTCTCGTTGAAAGAGAAGCGGCCGCTGGTGCTGTGCGTGCGCGAAACGCCACTCAATAAGATCCACATCCGCAACATGTACCGGGCCGCCGACGCCGGAGCCACCATATTCCCGTTGATTCCGGCCTTCTATTACGGTCCTGCTTCTTTAGATGAGATGGCGCGCGAGTTTGCTTACCGCGTGCTGGCCCATGTGGGCCTTCCCCAGCCCGACGCCTTTCATTGGAAAGGCTGACGGATCAATCACTTGTCGGTCTAGGGAAAAAACTGTCCACCTTCCAGTAATCTCGGCATCTGAGGACAGGATTTCAGTGTAGAGAGCCGAAGGTGCACCGCGGCAGATGCCCGCCGGACATGTACGGGCGGGAGAACGGAATTTCCCGCTTGCGTCGGAAGGCAAATCGCCATCTCAGATTAGGGATGACAACTTCCTTAAAAACCGGATGCTGCATCGCGGGCGGAGGACCGGCGGGAATGATGCTGGCTTTTCTGCTGGCCCGCTCGGGCATCGACGTGATGGTGCTGGAGAAGCATTCCGATTTCCTGCGCGATTTTCGCGGTGACACGATCCATCCATCGACGCTGGAGTTGATGTACGAACTGGGACTGCTCGATGATTTTCTGAAGCGCCCTCACCAGGAGGTGCGTGAACTGGCGGGACAGGTTGGCGGCGAGACCGTAACGATCGGCGACTTCACTCATCTTCCCACGCACTGCAAGTTTCTCGCCTTGATGCCCCAATGGGATTTCCTCAACTTTCTGGTGGAGCACGGCAGGCGCTATCCCGGTTTTCAGGTCAAAATGCAGGCCGAAGTCACCGATCTTTTCGAGGAAAATGGGCGGATCGCCGGCGTGCGCGCGAAGACTCCCGACGGCGAGATCGAGATTCGAGCTGCTCTCACCGTCGGAGCCGATGGCCGCCACTCGATTGTTCGCCAACGCGGCAATCTGGAGGTGATGGACCTCGGCGCTCCCATGGATGTGCTGTGGATGAGACTCAGCCGCCATCCCGACGATCCGGGACAAACTTTCGGCCGCGTCGAAGCCGGGGTCATACTGGTGATGATCGCTCGCGAGGACTACTGGCAATGCGGGTATGTCATTCGCAAAGGCGCGGCCGACGAAATCCGCAAACAGGGGATCGAACAATTTCAGGAAAGAGTTGAGAGGCTGGCGCCGTTCGTGCGCGACCGCGTTGGCGAACTTCGGGATTGGAACGATGTGAGCCTGCTTACGGTCAAGGTCGACCGATTGAAGCGGTGGTGGCGTCCTGGCCTGTTGTGCATCGGCGACGCAGCCCATGCCATGTCTCCGGTGGGAGGAGTGGGAATCAATCTCGCCGTTCAGGATGCCGTGGCCGCGGCAAATATCGTGGCCGGCAAGTTGGCCGCTGGGACCGTCGATGATGGCGATCTCGAGGCGGTCCAAGGCCGCCGGGATTTTCCCACTCGCGCCACGCAGAAGTTGCAAGTCGCCATACAAAACCGAATCATTAAGAGCGTTTTGAACGCTTCAAAGCCAATTTCTCTCCCCCTCCCGCTAAGAATGCTGCGTCGGTGGCCGTGGCTTCGCCGCATTCCTGCCCGCATCGTTGGCTTGGGCTTTCGCTCCGAGCACATCAAGACTCAGAATAAATCTCTCGCACATTGACCATTTATTGAATTGTTTCAGCGGCGTGATGCTACTATTTCTGCCTCATGCAATCCCTTCACATGTATTCATCGAACGCAAGAGATTTTGCCCCTTCCCGAGTCACGACAATGCTGCTGCTATTGGCGATGCCGATGTTTATCTCCGCTGTAGCCTTTGCGGTCGATGATCGCAATCCTCTTGCGGGCGATGCCAAGGCGGCGAAGGCTGGAGAGTATGAGTTCCGTATCAACTGCGCGCTATGTCACGGACTAGGGGCGCATGGCGGCGGCCGCGGTCCCGATTTGACGCGGGCGGTGAAGAAACACGCACACTCCGACGCCGACATGTTTCAGGTGATCAGCAACGGCATTGCGGGAACTGCAATGCCAGGCAACGGGACCAACGGGCAGGGCATCGGCATGACCGACGAAGAGATCTGGCAGATCATTACCTACATTCGCAGCCAGGAAGTGAAAGCTCCGGCGCAGGCGGCGGGGAATGCCGCCCATGGCAAGGAATTATTTTATGGCGATGCGAACTGCTCCCTGTGCCACATGGTCGAGGGCAAAGGCGGCAGGTTGGGACCGGAGCTGACGGCGGTAGGTGGATCGCGGACGCGCGAAGCGATCGTCGATTCGGTGCGCAATCCCAGCCGCAGACTGGCCTGGGGATTGACGGAATCGACGAAAGAATTTCCCCAGGAATATGAGAGTGTTACGGTGAAGACGGCCGACGGAAAAAAAATCTCAGGCGTGACGCTCAATGAAGACAGTTTCAGCGTGCAGATCATGGACTCGAGCGAGCACATTCATCTGCTGCAAAAAGACAAGCTGCTGTCATTTCACAAGAGCCGGGAGTCGGCGATGCCGAAGTACGCGGTCGAAAGTTTGAGCGACAAGGAGCTTGAGGATATCGTGGCCTATCTGATCAGCGCGGGGGCGAAATGAGAGGACGCAGAACACTGCCTGAGACACTAGAATTCACGAGGAAGAGCGGCGCTTTCAGGACCGCGTTTCAGGCCCTGAAGAAGCTGGCCTTTAGGCCCGCGGTAGCCCCGCAAGGGCTAAAGCCTAACCCGATAATAAAATCTCCTCGCGGCGCTAAAGCGGCGCTCTTCCACGGGACTGCACTCGGCGGCATTTCCATCGCGCAGGTGGCTGTCGCGTCAATCGCGCTTCTCACAGGCAGTCTCGTGGTCCCCGCGCACGCGCAAGTCACCTTTGAGCGACTGGTGAATTCTGGGAAAGAACCGCAGAACTGGATGACCTATTCCGGCGATTATTCCGGTCGGCGCTTCAGCGCGCTCGATCAAGTCAACATCACGAATGCACGCACGCTGGTCGCGAAGTGGGTGTACCAGACTGGAGCAACGGGAAAACTTGAGGCCACGCCACTGGTCGTCGATGGAATCATGTATGCCACTGGGCAAGATGACCGCGCCTTTGCTCTAGATGCGCAGACGGGCCGGCCCATCTGGATGTATCAGCGGCAGCTTCCGGCGGACATTCGTCCGTGCTGCGGACACGTGAATCGCGGCCTGGCGATTCTGGGCAACAAGGTTTTTCTGGGCACGATGGATGCGCATGTAATCGCCCTCGATGCGAAGACTGGAAATGTAGTGTGGGACGTGGTCGCTGCGGACTATCGCATCGGATACAGCTTCACGGGAGCTCCACTGGCGGTGAAGGGATTGGTGGTGATCGGAGTTTCGGGCGGTGAGTATGGCGTGCGCGGATTTATCGATGCATACGACGCAGGGACCGGCGAGCGCAAGTGGCGCTTCTATACCGTCCCGGGACCGGGCGAGCCCGGACATGAAAGCTGGGAAGGCGAATCCTGGAAAGTTGGCGGAGCGCCAGCCTGGATGACGGGAACTTACGATCCGATCACGAACCAGATTTTCTGGCCGACCGGAAATCCTGCGCCGTCGAATCGCGGCGAAGGGCGTGCCGGCGACAATCTCTACAGCAATTCCCTGCTGGCGCTCGATCCCGACACTGGCAAGATGAATTGGTATTTTCAATTCACGCCTCACGACGAGCACGATTGGGATGCCACGCAGGTTCCGATCATGATCGACAAAGACGCAAAACATTGGATCGCGCAAGCCAACCGCAACGGGTACTTCTACGTAATCGATCGCGCAACCGGGAAACTTATCTCTGCGACGGAGTACGGCAAGACAACCTGGAGCGACACGAAAGACGCGCAGGGCCGTCCCGTGGCGAAGAAGGAAGCATCTCCCACGCTGGAGGGACACACGGTGTGTCCGGGTGCGCTCGGGACGACGAACTACATGGCGCCGACCTACGATCCTCAGACCGGACTGTTCTATGTGACGGCGCGCGATCAATGCGACATTTTCAGCACGGCTCCTCAGCCCTACGAAGCGGGCCACGCCTATTACGGCAGCGCTTATTTCCCGTCGGAAGATGCCCGGCCTTATCTGGGATTCCTGAAAGCGATCGATCCCGCGACCGGGCAGGTGAAGTGGAAGTTTCAGCACACCACTCCGACGTGGTCGGGCGTGCTGTCGACGGCGGGCGGCTTAGTTTTTTCTGCCGACGCCGAGGGTAATTTCATCGCATTTAATGCGGCCTCGGGCAAGCCGCTATGGCACTTCCAGATGGGCGGCGCGGTCTACGCCTCGCCGATGGCGTTCGCCGTGGATGGGAAAGAGTATGTGGCAATTGCGGCGGGAAGCGCGCTGTATGTATTTGGGTTGCCATAACCATTGTAGTTGACCAATTGAATTGACTATGATCTACTATTGTAGTCATGAAAGAAATCGCAATCTCCGAATTCAAGGCCAAATGCCTCGCCGTTCTCCACGAGGTGCAGAAGACCAGGCAGCCAATTCTCATAACTCGCCGTGGGAAGGCTGTGGCTGAGGTTAGCCCACCTTCGCCGACGAACGACCGCAGTTGGATCGGATCGATGAAGGGACGGATGGAAATTTTGGGCGACATCGTAAGCCCCGCTGGCGATCCAGACGACTGGGAAGTGTTGCGCGATTGAGACTCCTGCTGGACACTCATATCTGGCTTTGGAGTTTGCGTGAGCCTGATCGCCTTGGCAAGCGCACAAAGCATGAACTGGACAATCCGGCCAACGAATTGTGGCTCTCGCCAATCAGTACGTGGGAAGCGCTCGTTCTGCACGAAAAGGGGCGAGTGCGTCTGGAGGGAGACCTGGATGAATGGGTGGCGGATGCGACCGCCCGATTTCGAATGGCGCCCCTAACCCACGAAATTGTGGCGGCCTCTAGCCGTTTGTCTCTGCCCCAGCGCGATCCCGCGGACCGCTTTCTCGCCGCAACTGCCAAGGTTCTTGATCTCACGCTGGTGACTGCCGACGTAAACCTCCCGGGACTGGGAGAGATTGCCACGCTCGCAAACCGATGAAACATCTGGAGCGTATTGGCTCTCCCGTTACCTACCTTGCCGCCGGTTGACGCACAGCGCGCCTTCGTACTAATCTGCAATTACACCGGAAAGGAGGTGGTCGGATGACAAGTTCTGAAGGCAGTAGTTGGGGTAATCAAAGACCAGGTGAGGTGGCTGAGACTTAGAGCGGTTGCTCTAAGCGGGGTTTCAGGCAAATTCGTCGTACAACCTGTATAACGAAATTGCCGGAAGCTACAGCCCGCACACTACCGGTGATTTAAGGATTGATTTCCGCCTGACGCAGGTCGGTCAGGCTCGCCGACGAGACAAAATCTCCAAGCGAACCCGGAGTTGCCGTAGAGGCCACGTTAGAGTGACCACCTCTTGGTCAATCCCAAACAGTCCACCGGGCGGCCCGCAGGCCTTGAGCGATCAAGTGTCTGCGGGCCGTTCTATTTTTTTCGTGAAACCATGGCCACGGATTCTCACGGATAAGGCCAGCCACTCATAGAACCCTGGAGTATGATTTCCTGCTATGACCCAGATTGATCCTGCACAGGAACGCGCGCGGCTGGTCGAAGCCTATTCTCACCAGACCGATGAGGAGTTGGAGGCGATTGCACGGCAGAGTGACGGCCTCACCGATATCGCGATCCAGGCGCTGCGAACGGAACTGTCGACCAGAGGTCTTACCCAGGATCTGCTGGACGAGGAGCCTGATTCCCGTCGGCCCGAGCCCGAATTTCGCGACTTGACTGTGGTGCGCAGTTACTGGAACCTTCTCGAAGCCCAACTGGCAAAGGGCGCTCTCGACGCGGCGGGCATCGAGTGCTTCCTGTTTGATGACAATATGATCCGGATGGATTGGTTCAATGCCAACGCAATTGGTGGGGTAAAGTTGCGAGTCGATCCGGAGAATGTCGACGCCGCCAATCGCATTCTGGACGAGTGTGCCGCGAACGTCGCCGCCACGGACGAACCTGCGGACAGCGCGGATTTAGAATCCTAACTTCTCAAATCCCTTGCGGATTACGTCCTGCGTGTCCTCCGCGAGGTTCAGCGGCGGCAACTCTTCGCGCGCGAACCATCGCACTTCCGTAGCATCATCGGCGGCCTGGAGTTCTCCGCCAACCCTATGGCAGAGAAAATCAATCAATACATAGTGATATTGGACGCGCTCGTCCGTATGTCGCAGGATGCGGTCATAGACCCCCAGCAATTCGCCGGGTTCGACGACGAGTCCAGTTTCTTCGCGGGCCTCGCGGATGGCGGCGTCGCGGACGAATTCGCCGACTTCGAGAACGCCGCCGGGGATCGACCATTGCGCTTGCAACGGCGGGTGAGCGCGCTTGACGAGAAGGACGCGAGAGTTCTCGATGATAATGGCGCCGACGCCGACCAAGGGAATTTCGGGGAATTCACGTTGCATGGCGAAAGGATTCTATCGTGGCACCGCTCAGAACCAATAACCACGAAGGACGCGAAGTTGCACGAAGGTCAACGCGCCCCGATTTCCTTCGTGCAACCTCGTGTCCTTCGTGGTTACTTCTCGTTCTGTGGTTAAATGTAGGCGTTTATGGCACTCGAAGAATATAAGCGGAAACGGCGGTTCGAGGAGACGCCCGAGCCTCCTGCGAAGGTGGCGACCAAGGCGGGGAATCGCTTTGTCGTGCAGAAGCATGACGCGACGCGGCTGCACTACGATTTTCGGCTGGAGATGGAAGGTGTGCTGAAGTCGTGGGCAGTGCCCAAAGGCCCGTCGCTGGATCCGGCGGACAAGCGGCTGGCGATGCAGGTCGAGGATCATCCCGTATCGTATTTCGATTTTGAGGGCAATATTCCCGAGAATAACTATGGCGCGGGAACGGTGATCGTGTGGGATGTAGGGACTTGGCAGCCGCTCTCGCCAGTCGCGGTGAATGGGAAGTACGTTCCAGGCACCGAAGCGGAAGCTGCGGCGATGATCGCCAAAGGGGATTTGAAGTTTCGTCTCAACGGCAAGCGGCTCAAGGGTGATTTCGCGTTGATCAAAATGAAGGGCCGGCGTCCTGGAAGCAAAGGCAACGAATGGCTCATGATCAAGAAGCACGACGATCACGTCGTGGAAGGATACGACATCGAAGGGATCGAGGATTCGGTGCTCACCGGGCGGACTCTGGCGGATGTTGCGGGAGACGCGGGATCGGCGGAGTGGAAGAGCCGCCCAGCCGGCCGCGGTAAATTGAAGGCAGCTTGGCTGGCGGATGCAGTAGCAAAACTCGATCAGAAAAAAGCCGCTGGGAGCGGGCAAAAAAAAAACAAGAAAAACTGAACAACGCAGAGGGCGCAGAGCAGTCGAATAACGGCAACAAACCAGCAATTAAGAAATTCCCGGGATTGGCGACTTCGCAACCCAAGGCAAATTCTGCAAAATCCTCTACGTCCTCCGCGCCCTCTGCGTTGAGTCCATCCGAACCCGTGAAGCGGCCTATGCCCGCGAAGATCCATCCGATGCTGGCGGAATCAATCGGCGAGCCGTTCGATGGACCCGAGTGGGTGTTTGAGATCAAATGGGACGGATATCGCGCCATTGCGTTTATCACGGATGGCAAAGTCCGGCTGGTGTCACGGAACCAGAATGATCTGACGCCGCGCTATCCGGAGTTAAAGGACATGGCGCATCTCGTCAAGGCGAAGACGGCCATTCTGGACGGCGAAGTGGTCGCCCTCGATGAGAACGGCAGGGCCTCGTTCAGTCTGATCCAGCAGCGGACCGGTTTTCGTCCTGGCGGCCGTCGCATGGGGGGAAACGCCGATGTGACGGTTCTTTATTACGCCTTCGATCTGCTGTATCTCGACGGCTACGACTGGCGGCGCGTGCCGTTGGAGAAGCGTAAGAACAAATTGGAGTCGCTGCTGACGACGGGCGACAGCGTTCGCTATTCCGACCACCACGCGCAATCTGGCAGGGCCCTGTTTAAGCTGGCGCAGCACAACGGGCTGGAAGGCATTGTGGCCAAGAAGCGGGAGTGTCCGTATGAAGAACGCCGCAGCCGAGACTGGCTCAAGATAAAAATCCGGCACAGGATCGAGTGTGTAATCGGCGGATACACTGAACCGGAAGGCAGTCGCGCACATTTCGGTTCTATCGTCCTCGGCCTCTATGACAAGCAAGGGCGCCTGATTCATGTAGGACAAGCAGGCAGCGGTTTCAATCAGAAATCGTTGGCGGAGATCTCGGCGGTACTGAAAAAGTTGGAGACCAAGAAGAATCCATTCTTTGGAGAAGTTGAGGCTTTGCGAAAGGTATTTTGGGTGAAGCCGGAATTGGTGGCGGAGATTGAGTTCGCCGAGTGGACTGAGGGTACGAGCGCAGGAAGCGGACCAAAGCTTCGAGCCCCGGTGTTTCTCGGTTTAAGAGATGATAAGAGTCCTAAAGAATGCTTAATAGAAGAACTGAGAGCTGACAGCTGAAAACTGCTTCTCACTTCACATCTTTCATGGCCAGCAGTGTGCCATATTCGTGGCCCGCGGGATCGACGGCACGGGCGACCACGGCCGCAAAAGCCCCGCGCAATTCTGGATACTTCGCGACCACGGCTTTGATGACAGCTACGTTGTTCTGGTAGGTCAGAGTCGTATTGGAAATGTCCGCAGCCTGGTATTTCACGATCAAATCCAGATCGTTGCCCACCATCTCGGGGAACTCGGCGGTGAGCTTATAGGTGGCGGCTCCAGTCGCCAGATCGACGGTCTTGCCGGCGGCAGGCACATCGGCGGGCTGGCCACTCTGCGATTCGTCAAAAAGTTTATCGGTGGCCATGGTGCTCATGAAGTTCAAAGGAGAAATCAGGCTGCGCGCCTCCTCATAATAAAAATAAGCGTTATGGGCCTGACCCTTGGCTTTGTATTCGCGTGCTCGCGCCTGAAACCAGTCGCTATCGTGCCCCGCCACGGCAGCGGCCTTAATGTAAAGCCCGCCTAACTTCCAGTCCGTGCCTTCCTGTTGAAGAATCAGAGAAACCATGATTTTGCCTTTCGCAGACGCCGCATCCAGAAGAACCGCGCCGTATTTGCCGGCAGGCAGATTGTCAAGATAGAATGCGGCGCTGTCTGGGGTCTGGCCGTTCTTGCCAAAGACTCCGCAAAAGAACTCTGCGTGAGGCACCGGCGTTGAGCCATCGAGCAGAAATATAGACTTCACCGTGCCCTGCGCCCCGACAAGATCCTGCTGATGATCTTTGATTGTGGTCTCGATTCCGGAAAAATCGGCGGCTAGGCTAGGGATGGCGTGTTGCTTCAGGGATGCCGAGTCGCCCTTGGCAATCATGGCAAAATAGCGCTGGCCGGCCGCGGTGATCGCTCCGCGAGTAGCTTCGTCCATTTCACCCGACGTTTGGCAGCTCTGGGCAAGAAGGCTCAAAGGCGAGAATGCCAGAACGAGTAACAGAATCCAGCGAAGCGTAGCAAGGCCGAGGGATGCCATTGTCAAATCCGCCTTTACTTTCATGAGGTTGGCAGGCCAGCCCAGTTTACGCTTACTTTCCTGCACTCTCTATAAGATTTTCTGTGTGCGGAAATGGTTGACTGCAATCGAGTTGGACCTGTTCGCCGCTTGGTGCCATAGCATCTAAATCATGCAAGGGAGTAATCTTAAGACGTTCTTACTTAGCGCATGCTGCTGGGTCTGCCGGGCTCGTTCGGGGCAGGTGCTAAGATTCCGAAGGTGCGGCGGCGTTTCGTTACTAATATACAGTTACTAATATTGGTTTATGGGAGGATTTGTATGAGCACGGGATCGAAACTCAAGATGGCTGCTAAAGGCATGATTGCCTGCGGCTTAGTCCTGTGCGTCGCCGTAGTGTGCCTTGGGGGCGTCGCCCCGGCCAGCGCGGCGACAACGCAGCATAAAGCGAAAAAGACAGCGCCGCCACCTCCTCCTTTGCCCTCGGGACCTACCGGACCGCTGCAGAACCAGGTTCCGCTGGATAAGATCGCGCCGGTCGCGCCGCAGGTGAGCTATCAAGATTCTAAGTTAACCATTGTCGCCCCGAACTCAACCCTGGCCGACATTTTGCGAGCGGTTCGCAAACAGACTGGGGCGGACATCGAAATACCGTCGGCGCCCGAGCGAGTAGTGACTCATCTGGGACCAGGACCGGCGCGGGAAGTCGTTGCCGAATTGCTGAATGGATCGCGCTTCAACTACGTTCTACTCGGCTCCCCTGAAAATGAGGGGCTGCTGACCCGCGTGGTGCTGGTGGCCAAGACGGGATCGGATGTCGTGCCCCCGGCGGGCCCATCGCTCGCGGAACAGCAGCAGCTTGGAGTCGTGCCGGCTAGTCCGGTATCGGGGCAACAGGAGCCGGGCCCAGAGGCAAATGAGGCCGAAGCCACGGAAGATAACAACGCGGACCAGGAAGCAGACCAGGCGGCGCAAGAGGCAGAACAAGCCCAGCCTCCTGCCACCGATCAGCCCGGAGTGAAGACGCCGCAGGAAATGCTTCAGGAGATGCAACAGCGGCAGTTGCAGCTGCAACAGAACCAACCGCCTGGCCAACCGCCCATCCCGGGCGCCGGTATGCCGCCACGACCTCAGCCGGATCAGCAAGAGCAATGATTTGGAATGGGCGACCTTGAATCAAAAGGATCCAGACTCAAAACGATCTTGCTTCAAACCATCTACGAGATCAAAGAAGGGCTGTACCGGGTGAGGCCGGCCTTCTTATTTTTTTCCTTGGTGGCTCAACCGCAGGTTAAGGCTGGTTGCCGCTAACATTCCCCGCGTGTTGAAGCGCCGGGCGTTGTAACTCCGGACGCCCTTGTCTGGAAGGCGGCTCGGACTCGCCCATCGCCTTTTGAAGCAGATCCCAATCGCGCGCGACATCGGTTTCGGTTAGCCCTCTCGTGGATCGGCCCCGCAATTCCGACTGGAGGCGAGCCATGAGAAGCTGGCGCTCAAGCTCTGGAGGAGCGTGCCCGCTCAAGACATTATTGGCAGCCGCGCCGATTTGCACGAAGCTGTCTCCAACATGCAATTGAAGCATGGGGCTGCCCTGTTCGTCGACGCCGGTCTGGGCCTTCGATTGCAACCTCTCCCATATCTTGTCAGCCTTGTTTCTCCTCTCGGGATAAGCGCCCGCGAGAAAATGCTTTAGTTGAAGCTGATAGGCGCGGCGATCTTCGCGGTCCAGGGGTGGCTGCGGCTCGTCCCCTACAACGAATACCATAGCGTTGCGAGCCGGCTCGAAACGTCGAGCGCCCGTGCCAACGTAAACGGCAGCCACGCAACCCGCAAAGATGGGGCTGGCCACGACGCTGGGCACGATGTATTTCTTAGAGGTAAAGAAAGACTCGACGATCCCATGCACCGAGGAACTGCGCGGCATGCTGCCGGGCACCTGCGAAATGATGAGCCGGGAAGATTGCAGCTGGGGATGCCGGTCGCTAAACCGAATCAGCATTTTAGCCATTTGCTTGGGAGTAGTCATGCCGAGATCGGCAACCAGGCTGCGATGCAGAGACTTGGGGTAATAAAAATTCAGGACATGTTTGGCAAAGTCGGCGCAATTATTCCAGACGAGATGAAAATGAGACTCATTGGGGTTCGAATTGTAATGGCGAATCAGCGCATCGTCTTGCTTCGAAGTAGTTTGGATCTCGAAGCCATAAATGGTGCGGTCATAGGAGGAGCCGACAAGTTGGTACCAGTTGCCGCCTGGAGTCTTGCCATCTTTCGCGTCGGGAGCGATGTCTTCCAGATATTTGCGGCGATAGCGATCGCGCAGGAACAATGTCATCTTCGCGTCGGCAAACAGTGGCACGTCTTCCGGCCGCTCAACGGCATATAAGTAGGGGACTAGAGGGATGGCAACCCAGTCGTACCCTCCGACGCCGTCGTACCGGCTGAGCACGACTCCGGTCTCTCCCGGCGCACAGTGGCGCAGCACCACCGGCGTTTCAGCGCAAACCCCAGAGAGATATACGGCAGCATGACCAGTCGCGGTGAAGAATCCCATGTGGCCGTATGGCTCCTCGAGAAGGAGCGTGGCCGAGGCGCAGGCAAAGGAGGCACAGGCCAAAACCACCACCACTAGCTTCCCACAAGCGCGCCGCATTGTTCGGATGTGGTGGGAAATCATATACACTTCAGACTTACGAACTAACCTGCCTATTAAGAACCCCTTAGGCAGAGTTTAGTTGCCGCTTTATCCACAAAACCAGTTACGGGAGGGCAAAGAATTTCCTGTAGGGAAAAGATGGTACGTAGCGAAGACAGGGCGAATCATACTTCAAATTGCGGGGACCGATTGCGGCAGAGGTCCGGTTTCCGTCGCTTCCATTATTCGACCTTTTGCCCAGCGAGCGCCTTCAGCAACGGTTTGGTCGTCGTCGGAGGCCAGTTGATTCAGCAGAGGCAGAAATTCTCGATTTCGGCTGTTCCCCATGGCAATCACCGCGTTACGGCGAATCCCCGTGCGCTTCGCCCGCCGAATAGGCGATCCGCGGAAATTAGTGCGGAATTCCTCTTCGGATATTTCGGCTAGCCAGGCAAGAGCAGGGTTTACGAGTCCGGGGCGGGCTTCGAATTCCTGAGCAGTCGTTGCCGGAGCTTTGCGGTTCCACGGGCAGACGTCCTGGCAAATGTCGCAACCGAATACGTGATGGCCCATGCCGGCACGCAATTCCTCCGGGATCGATCCCCGTTTCTCGATCGTGAGATAGGAGATGCATTTGTTGGAATCAAGTTGATAAGGAGCGACGATCGCATCGGTTGGACAGGCGTCGATGCAGCGGGTGCAGGTGCCGCACCGGTCGGGGGTGGGCAAGTCAGGCGTTAACTCCAGCGATGTAAGAATCACGCCGAGGAAAAGCCACGAACCTTTTTTCTGATTGATGATGCAGGTGTTCTTGCCGATCCAGCCCACGCCCGCGTATTTCGCGAAGACGCGCTCGACGATGGGCCCGGTGTCGACGTAGCTGCGAGTCGTGAGAGCATCCCCGCCCGCAGCTTCGTGTAGCGCGGCTTCCACCCGCTTCAGTCGGCGGAGGACCGCATCGTGATAATCTTCGCGGCTCCAGGCGTAACGAGAAATCCATCCGCGAGCGGAGTCGTGGACCTGGGTTGAGTACGGGTGCGCAGTGTTGTAGTTGATAACACAGACGACCACACTCCGCGCCCAGGGTACGACCCGGGCGAGCGATGAGCGCTTAAGCTCACCATGATCGTCGCGCGCTTCCAGATATTTCATTTCGCCGGCCCGGCCTGCCGCAATCCATTCGGGAAAATGACTCAAGTCAGGAGCGTCGGTGGCGGGAGCGATGCCGCAAAGGTCGAAGCCGGCGGACTGGGAGGCGCGCTGGAGAACGGCTTTAATCTCGGTGATGGAATTTGCCATCGATCACCTCGCGGCAGAGGGGACGGAACGGAACGACTACACGCCGAGCTTCTTCACTTCCTCGTTGTAGTACTTCCGGTAGAGGATGTCCCACTCCTGTGAGCCTTCAAGGATGGTGCGCTTCTGGCTCTCGATTTTCTGGCGGGCGGCGACGTCGATGCGCGCCTCCTGGTTGAGCAGTTCTTCGAGAATCTTCCGTGTTTCCTGGCGGATGGTGTTGGGGTCTTCGATGAACTCGACCTCGTCCATCTGCTTGAGGACATCGGAAACCGCGCGAGCAAGTACGTTCACTTTGTCGCGGCTGATTCTCACAGCACCGCCTTGTATTTGCGCACTAACTCGGTTTTCACTTTGCGGAACATTTCCTGGTAGTTGGCGCCAGTCTTGTTCATCTCGTCGGCGTAGGCTTCCAGGATCACGCGCACCTCGTCATTGATGCGGTCCTCGAGCGACAACTCGTCGACCAAAGCTGCGTTCACCCGCTCGGAGACGGCGGGGACCGCCGAAGTCTCGATGAACTTGCCAGCGATCAATTTCTTTGTGACTTCGCGGGCCAGATAGCCCACATACTCTTTGGAGAAAAGCATCTGTGGATTGGGCGTCCTGCGTGCGACTGTTTATTGGTATGAATCAAAAAGTGTAACACAATAGAAAGAGAACTCGCAGCGGTGTGAGCCCCGGACGCCCTCGTACGGGTCGCGTGCGGAGCGCGCAACGCGGAACGCCGACCTCCATCGCGACGATGGCGTGCAAAGATGCGCTTGCGAACATTAAACGCCGCGGAGTTTACGCTCCGCGGGCGGATGAGGCGTCCGGCCCCCTCTACTAGAGCTATGGCGATGGGTCGCGCAGAGCGTAAACGAATTGGGGGATTTCATGGCGCTCGCGTTCCGCTTGCTGGGCCGATTCTTTGACGATCTGATCGTAGATCTGAATCTCCGCGGCAGCCTTGGCGTTGTCCCCAAGATGCCGGTAAGCCTGGGCCAGGCGATAATGCGGCTCTTCGAGCTGTCTCTCTGGGTCCGCCTTGATGGCGTGCTGGTAATCGGAAACCGCTTGCGTGTAATTCTTTTGTTCGAAATGGAGAATGCCCAACTGGAGGTAGGCAGCGGCGAAACCGGAATCGAGGAGAATCGCCTTTTTTAGAAACGATTCCACCGGCGTCACACTGGCCGCGTCCCCCGGCTTCCGCAGTTTCCAGAGGACGGCCGCGTAATGATAGTTCGCCTCCGCGTTGTCGGGCTCAAGCGTGACGAAGCGGTGCAACCTTTCGACAATCTTCTCCGACGGAATGCGCGTCGAACTTTGCATGGCGCCCATGAACCTGTAAGGAGTCGAGTCGTTCGGGTTCAAGTCAGAGGCTTCAGAGATTCGCTCGACCGCCTCTTCCAGCGATCCGCCCGCAAACAACGCCGTTGCCCAGCCAACCAGCATGCGAGTGGAACGAGGAAACAGGCGGTTGCCTCGGCTAAAGACCTCCGCAGCAGGTTCGGGGGCGTGGTGCAGTAGAAGTTCGGAGCCCCAATCAAACACGTAAGCCTCGCTGGCACCAAGGTCGGCGGCGCGCTGATACTCGCGCACCGCATCGAGAGAATTCCCCAGCTTCTCGTCAGCATCGGCAAGTAAATGGTGGAGTGCAGCCTGGTCGGAATGCGCCAGCAACGATTGTGCGCTATCGCGGGCACGCGCGTAATCGCCCGCTTGCAGATTGGCTCGAGCCAAGTCGTAGGCGTTCTCATAAACCGTTTCGTTGCCGCTGGGCGCGAGTTGGGTGGCACGTTCCAGATACGGTATGCCCTCGCGGGCCTTGCCGCTCTCGAGCAGCACCTTTCCGAGGAGATGATTCAACTCGAAGCTGGTTGGATTGCGTTCCAGGTTTGCACGTAATGATTTTTCGGTCTCGGATGCAGGCTCGGAATTGGGCGAGGAGTTGCCCAGGGAAAAAGTCTCTTTCGCAAGCGCATCCCGGGTTCGCTTGAGAGGGCCGGAGCCGTGACCACCGAGATTTGTCGTGTCCGTGACTCCCGAGACAGTGAATTGTGGTTTTTCAAAGAACGCGGGGATGTTTCCCCCAAGCAGCGTCAGGTCCACTGTCTTAACTTCGTGAGGAGCGAAGAAGAGCGATGCGATTCCCGCATCGCTATATCCCGGCATAGTGGCGCGCAAAGTGTAGACCCCGCCGTGCATCGCAGAAAAAGTGAAGTGGCCTTGGCCATCAGCGCGCACCGTTTGGGCCTCGGTTGCATCCTTCGCGCGCAGCTCAACGTTCGCCCCAGCGACCGGCGTCCCAGAGGAGTCGCGAACGGCGCCGCGCAGGGAAGCCGCTTCCTGGGCGTGCAGGGCCGGGAAGAGGAAACTGAGAATAATGAGCGCGGAAACGCGGCGGATAACGTCGGCAACCTTGAACTGATGTGAAACTGCGCTGGAACAGCCCATGAGCAGAGGCGGTTGTGACGATACCATCAGGATATACGAGTCTGGCGCCTCGTCGGCATTCTATCCGCCTGGCCCGCGGCTCGCAACCTGGAGTTGCTCGGAAAAACGGTTTCCGAGGACATATTGCCAAGATATCGCTGGCTAAAGCAGCGTCCCACAAAATAGAATGCAAGGCTTTGTGCTCATTAAAGAGCTGATGGGGAGAGGGACGAGATGAGCGGGTTCAGCAAGAGACTGGCGCGCTGGATAACGGGTGCACTGTTGTTGTTGATATGCAGCGCTGCCTGGGGTCAGCAAGCCTTGGGAAAGCGCAAGATCATCGTCGATCAGGATGCGGCGGGCCCGGGAGGAACGGATCAGCAGTCGATCCTGCTGCTGGTGCAATCTCCGCAGACTGACGTTATGGGCATCACGGTGGTGACGGGAGATGCCTGGCTGAAAGAAGAAGTCGCGCATACTCTGCGCATGCTTGAGATCGTTGGGCGCACCGACATCCCGGTACTGGCGGGCGCTGAATATCCGCTAGTGCGCCGGAAAGAAGAGACAGAATTGTGGCAGCAGCAATATGGCACCGTGCCGTGGGTGGGCGCGTGGACTCCGCGGCGCTATCATCCGCCGGACGAGTTGGGAGATATGCCGGAGGGTAAGCCTGCAACAAAATCGGCTGCCGAAGACGCGGCGCACTTTCTGGTGCGCATGGTCCGAAAGTATCCGCACGAGATCACGATTTACGAAGGCGGCCCCATGACCAACCTTGCGCTCGCCATCACGATCGATCCGGAATTCGCGACCCTGGCCAAAGAGTTGGTATTTATGGGCGGAAGTCTGAACCCGAAGACGGAGGATCCGGAGTTCGCCAACACGCCCCGCCACGAATTCAATCTGTGGTTCGATCCGGAGGCGGCACACATCGTGCTGACGGCGCCCTGGAAGAAAATTGTTGCCACCACTGTGGACATTTCCGTAAAGACGCGGCTCACGCAAGACTTGCTCGACCGGGTCAAGGCTGCCAGCTCCCCCGCTGCTCGTTATGTCGGCTCGTACTCGCGTCTATATGGCAAATATAACTACCTATGGGACGAACTCGCGGCCTTGGCGTGGCTCGATCCCACCCTGATTACCGCGAAGGACTCCCGCTATCTGGATATGGACCTCAGCCGCGGCGCTGGTTATGGCTCCACGCTAAGTTGGACTGAGCAAGACAAGCCCCAGGATAAAGTGAAGATCACGGGACAGCCCGTCGAGATCCAGGTGGATCTGGATCCGGAAAAGTTCTACAAGATGTTCGTCGATTTGCTTGCCGCTCCGACGCCGAAGCCGTAAGTTTGTTTTATTGCAATTGTTCGAGCATTTGCTTGGCTTGCGCGTGATCGGGATGTTGCTGAAGCAGATCGAGCAGAACGCTGCGAGCCTTGTCCCGCGCGCCTTCCGCGGCATAAAGTCGCGCAAGATTCAGGTACGCCTGGTCGAATGACGGAGCCACGCGGATGGATTGCCAGAAGCTCTCCACCGCTTGATCGTGCCGCTCGGTCACGAGAAATAGAATTCCCAGGTTGTTTAACGCTTCGGGATAAACCGGGCGCGCCTTTAGCGCACGCTGCAAATAACCGTAAGCTTTTTCATTGTCGCCAGTTTGTGCAAATACCATCCCCAGGCTGTAGTTCGCCTCTGGATCCTGGGCAGCGACCTCGATAGCGCGTTCCAGAATCTTGCGGGCATCTTCCCACCGCTTCTGCTGCCGGTATGCGTTGCCCAGATTGTCGAGAGCGAGCAGATGACGCGGGTTGAGGCGCAGCGCTTTCAGAAAACTTGGAATCGAATCGTCCATGCGTCCCTCACGCGTGGCAATGACGCCAAGATTGTTCCAGGCGTCGGGCGCGGTGTCAGGATAATTGGCGCGCAGCTTCACGACTCGCTCGAAGATCTCCCGCGCTGCGGCGTTTTGGTTTTGATTCAAATAGACGCTGCCAATGCCGTACAAGGCTTCGGCGCTCGAAGGATCGTCCCGCAGGGCTTGCTGGAACGCGATTGCGGCTTGATCGAGATACCCGCGTTGATAATACATCGCGCCATAAGAAAGATAGTTCCGGCCAAATTCCAGAGTGTACTGCATGCTCGGAAACGGCAACCCCACCGCCAATCGCTCCTCGTCGGTGCGGGGGATATTCTGAATGTCGTGTATTAAGTGCCCGGAATCGACTGGCCCCTGATACACCTTGACGATGTCGCCCTCGCGATCGATCAGAAATGAAGTTGGAAGGCTCAGATCGCGGTGACGATCGAATAACTGGCGGTACAGAATGTTGTAGATTGCGGCGACATCGTCCGACGCGCGCAGGAACGGAAACGTCAGGGATTGGAATAGACCGGGAAGATCCGCCGCAGACAAGATATCGGCGTCGAGCAACATCAATTGCAGACCTTGGTTACGCCAATCGGCATACAATTTCTGAAGCTGTGCCAGTTCTTCCCGCGGATTGGACGACGTCGCGCTCCAGAAGTTAAGCAGGGTCACGCTGCCGCGCGCGGCGGAAAGTTGGCAGACCTTCCCCGATCGATCCGGGAGCGAAAAATCTGGAGCGCGGACTGGCGCAAGAAGCCAGGTTTCAACTTGGCTGGGAAGGACTTCGACCTTTGCCGGACCATCCTCCGGCAGTCGATGCTTGTTCGCCTGCGGCGTGAATAGCTCCATCCGCGAAGGTTCCGCGCCTTCCTTGACCCAGATTCGGTGGTTGACCGGAAGATCGTGTACTGGCTGCACAAGTCCGCTGGGCCAGTGAATCGATGCGCGCACCGGACCTTTCGCATCGCCTAGCCCGAAGAAAATATCCTTACTGTGCTGGGAAAGAAAGCCGGACCCGGCTTGCAGCATGCGAGTCTGGCGGCCCGAGCCAGTTTCAATCGTGACGCGGGCACCGATGCCGTCGCGGTTACTCTTCGTTCCTTGCAACCGGAACGCGATCGACGGCGGCAATTCCTCGATTACGTTCTTGAGCAGCCGCAACTGCGGAGCGGTTCGATTCTTCAGAAATATTTCCTGCCGACCATCGTGATCAAAATCGGCGAGAGCGAACGATCGACCGTCTTCCACGAAGTCCAGGCCAACCGCCGCGGAAACGTCCGAAAATGTGCCATCCCGGTTGTTCGCGTAGAACACATTTCGCTCGCTGCCGCTCCAGGTGTTGTCCGCGCGAATCAATTCATTAATCGCGTTCCATCCCTGCTCGTATTCCGGGGCGGCGCGGGCTTCATCGGGCGAGCGCGACACTACCTGCCGCCAGAAAAAACTGTCGAGGTCTTCACACGTCGAAACCCGACTCGCAGAATCCGAAGGCGCCGGACCAGTGACCATCCCGTTCGCAATGTAAATGTCCGGGAAACCATCATGGTCAAAATCAACCGCGTCGCTGGACCACGCCCAGCGGCCCATTCCGACGCCCGCAGCGGTCGTCGTATCCCCGAACGCCGCGCCGCCGCTCCCGAACTTATTGCGAAGCAGCGAATTCCCCATCGCATGTTTCCGATAAAGGGCTCGAACTTCCCTGGGCGAGTCCTTCTTAAATATCTGCTGCCTCGAGATGCGCTCCCCGGCAGCGGTCCACATATTGCCGACGTAGAGATCTTGAGCACTGTCGTTGTCGTAGTCGAACCAGCAGACGCTCATTCCCGCCCCAACATCTTCGGCGTCCAACCCCGCACTAACATCGGTGAACGTGCCGTCGCCCTGGTTGTGGTAGAGATTCTTACGCCCAAAATCATTCACCACGTAGAGGTCCGGCCAGCCATCGCCATCGTAGTCGCTCCATCCGCAGCAGAAGCTGTAGCGCGTGTTTTTCTGATTCAATCCTGACGTTTCGGTAGCGTCTCGAAAAGTGCCGTCTCGGTTATTGCGCATCAAAAAGTTAGGCGGACCGTTCTCGGCGTCGTGATAGGGAGACGGATATCTATACTGCCCAGCTCCCTGGTAGTAGGCGTAAAGGCAAAAGTAGACGTCGAGCCATCCATCGCGATCATAGTCGGCAGCGGCTGCTCCAGTGAAGGCTCCCTGCGGTGGATTCGCGAATTGAAAAGCGTCCGCTTTTTGACGAAACTTGCCGCCACCTTCATTCACAAATAACAGCGGCCCACTGGAGCGGACGATAACCGCATCCTGATGGCCGTGGTTCGTGAAATCGGCGAAGAGAGCGCAGGACGTATTTTCCAGGATGCCGAGACCCGAAGATTCGGTAATGTCATCGAACGTACCGTCGCCACGGTTGCGATAGAGGCGATTCGGCAGTCCCGCAGGCTGACAAATGTAGAAATCGTCGAAGCCATCATTGTCGACATCGGCCACCGAGACGCCGTTGTGACCGTAGATGTCGATGCCGCATGCGCCGTCGAGCACCGTGCGCCAGTAGTCAGTGCCATGCAGCAGTTGGGCCGCGTAGGAAGAGTTATGACCGAGCGCAGGAAAGAGGATGTCCAGATACACGGGCGCGTTGGAGCGGGCCTGCGTTTCATCGAGTGTCCGCCAACTTCGGAGAAGGAAACCTCCAGAGGTGGACGTTTCCCATATCAATTCCCAGTCGCCCACTCGCTGCTCGCGGTAGAAACCCGACCCGGCGCCCACAATCTCATAACGTACTTGCGTCTTCCATTGCCCGGCGGACTGCGCGGGAGAGGCATCGATTCCAGTAATTTGAAATTCGGCAGTCACGATACCGGAAAATTCACTCAGCATGGCCAGCCATTCTCGAAGAAACGTTCCGCGATCGAGCGCGAGTTGACTCGCGAACTTGTTCCGGCGAACCTGAAGCCCGGCGCTGGAACGCACCAACTGCGACTCCTGGGGCCGAAGCGATGCACCTGAGAAATCGGCGGCAAGTGCTTTCGCAACTGCCTGCGCCTGGCGCGGAGACTGCAACAAGCTCGTGCTCCACTCCGCCAGAACCGCCGCAATCTGATCTACTTTGTTTTCGGTGATGAACTCGTCGAGGCCGGCTTGAACTTTGAGCAGCGTGGCATCGAGCGGCCGCTCGCTTCGATAGTGAGGGCGTAGATGAAACTCGGCTTCAGCTTCCGACGGCGTTAGTGATGACGGCGGTAATGACGATGACGATAACGATGAAAAACTTGCCAACCCGCTTGCCCAGAGATTCGCAGGAATCAGGAATGTTCCAGCGCTCTGACAAAAGCGCGCGAGAAAGTCGCGCCGGCGCAAATCAATGGGGCGATGTGCGGCTGGATCGCCGAACTGAAGATCGCCGAACTGAGGAGGGGTTCTTCTCTGCGGCAGGCTGATTTTCCTCGAGGACTACGCGTGAAATCGAAGCTAACATTCGCATTGGGACAGGTCAAGGCAGCGGATCGAGCGCTTCGGATCAGCGAAGCAGTTGCGATGGAGTGCCGCGCGCTGCCGGCTGATTCGCCCCAGTACGAGCATATGAAGACTACCTCTAACGATTACTTGTTGCCGCGCAGAAGCGCGGCGCGCCGCTCTGCCTGTTGCGCTTCCGCTTTTTTGCCTAGGCTGGAATAGGCCTTCGCCAGCGATTCGAACACGGCAGCATTCTTCGGCTGGGCCTTCGACAACGTTTCCAGCGCTTGCGCCGCCTCTGCGAATTTTCCTTCGGATAGCTGCGCATCGGCGAGCCCAATCTGCGCTTCCGCGCTGTTCGACTGAAGCAGCAACGCCGCTTCGAACTGATCTTCGGCGGCTTTGGCATCCTTTAAGTTTAGATATACTTGGCCGAGCAGCACACGCGCCGGAAACTGCCCGGGCGTCAATTTTAGACTGGCCTCGAGCGCGTCTCGCGCGCCTGCCGCGTCGTGAACCCTTTGCAATGCCTGTCCGGCATAGAATGCAGCGGTAGCGTCTTCCGGACGAACCTCCATTGCGCTCTTCAAGTGTTGTGCGGCTTGCGAATAATCTCCGGCGTGCAACTCCAATTCCCCCAGTTGCCGCAATGCCGTGGGCGATTTCGGATCAAGCCCGAGTACTGTCTCTAGTGCCTTGCGAGCATCGCCAGGGCGATCGTCTTCCGCGGCGAGCATCGCAGCATGCAGCAGATTCTGCTCTTCGATCTTGTCTTTCGGGTCCGGTAGTGACAGCGCATTTGCGGGTGCGTCCTGTGGTCCCTCTCGGGCGCGAACTTCCGCCAACATCGAACGCATTTTTTCGACGCGCGCATTGCCGGGCTCGTACTGGTTGCTCAATTCGGCGGCATCGCTTTTTAGATCGTAGAGCTCAGGCCGTGGCGCCTCGATGAGCTTATTTCCTTCGCTCCGCACCGACCTTAGCGGCGCCCAGCCAAAACGCAAAGGGTAGTCGGTTTCCCCAAATGCGGGCCGATTCGTTTCGTTGTTGCCGGCAAAGTATGGTTTCAACGACTCTCCATCTCGCCGCTCCGCGGCGGGAGCACCAGCTAATTCCAGCAACGTCGGGACGATATCCACGGTCCGGACTTGCGCCGCGACTACGGTGCCCGCGCTGACTTCGCCAGGCAACTTTACGATTAGGGGTACATGGGTCGTAGAGTCGTACAGGAAGATTCCATGTGTCTCCTCATGGTGCTCTCCCAAGCCTTCGCCGTGATCGCCAACCACGACGATCGCGGCGTTGCGATACTTGCCACCGGTCTTCAGGTACGCAACGAAGTGAGCCAGCGCCGAATCGGCGTAAGCGATTTCGCCGTCGTACAGATGAGTTTTGTAAATCTGCGAATACGGCGGCGGCGGTTCGTAAGGATCATGAGGATCGTACAGATGCACCCACATGAAGTGCGGGCCCGCTGGGTGCGCGCTCATCCACTTTTCCGCGTGCGCTACCACATCCATACCGCGGCGTTCGAGCCGCCCCCAGCGTGATTTGGTAGAAGAATGTTCCGGAAAGTTATCGTAGAAATCGAATCCGCGATCGAATCCTGGGGCCAAGGTTTTGCTATCGAGGATCACCGCTCCGATGAAAGCGCCGCTATGGTACCCGCGCGGCTTCAGCAACTCGGCCACCGTGGGGTGCGTGGCAGCTAAAGGCACGCCAAAATCGGTGACTCCATGCGAGCCCGGAAGCAATCCCGTGAGGATGCTGGCATGCGATGAATTCGTGATCGGGCTGGCGGTAAACGCCTGAGTGAAACGGACTCCGTCTTTCGCCAACGCGTCCAACGCAGGCGTCGCGCCATGGTTGTAGCCGTAGCAATGCACGTGGTCCGCCCGGAGAGTATCGATGGTGATCAGAAGAATGTCGGGCGGTGGCGCCTTCGCAGGCGCAGCCGAGGCCGCGATACTCAACGTCCCCAATACGCAAAACGCGATCGGAAAGGAAAAACATCTCACAAGTGCATCAGACTAGCACACTGAGAGCCACGACAGTCGGGCGATCCGTAAAGACGGCTCTGGCGTATAATTTCTACTTCCCATGGCATCTTCCCGGCTTTTTTCGCTTCTTTGCACAGCCGGCCTTCTTCTCGTTCCTTCTCTGCGGGCGGCCGTCAAGCCTCCGCCGAATATCGTATTCATCACCATCGATACGTTGCGGCCGGATCATCTGGGCTGCTACGGATATAAGCAAATCCGCACTCCAAACATCGACGCGCTGGCCGCGCACAGCGTGCGCTTTGAGCGCGCCTACACTCCGGTACCGGTCACGCTTCCGGCGCATACCGCGATCTTCACTGGAACCTATCCCATCTTCAGCGGGATGCATGATTTCAGCGGCAATAAACTAAATCCCAGTCAAGCGACCCTGGCTTTCGTGCTGAAACAACACGGATATGCAACCGGCGCAGTGCTTGGATCGGCCGTTCTAGATTCGCGCTTCGGCCTGAACAAAGGTTTCGATTTTTACTACGACCACTTCGATTTCAACCGCCTGCAAGAATCGAATTTGGAAGAGATGGAACGCCCGGGAAACGTTGTAGCCGATGTCGCACTGGATTGGCTCGGTAAGAACTATAAGAGTAGTTTCTTTCTCTGGATGCACCTCTATGATCCGCACTATCCCTACCGGCCTCCGGCGCCATATAGCGAGCAGTACAAGGATCGGCCCTACGATGGAGAAATCGCGTTCGCCGATGCGCAGGTCGGGCGTCTAATCGCCTTTCTGAAGGACAAGGGTTTGTACGAGAACACGCTGATTGTGCTAACCGGGGATCACGGCGAAAGCCTCGGTGAGCACGGCGAGAAGACTCATGGATTTTTCATCTATAACGCGACGCTGCATGTTCCTATTATCATCCATCTGCCGGGAAGTGACGCGCCGCGGGTAGTACCAGAACTAATCAGCCTGACCGACCTTATGCCGACGGCCTTGCAGGTAGCGAAATTTGAGATTCCCGCGCAGGTTCAAGGTCGCAATCTGCTGCCCTTGATGTCGCCGAAAAAAGATGCGGACGTTCGCAGCCTCTACGCCGAGACTTTCTTGCCGCGTCTCCACTTCGACTGGAGCGAACTCCGGTCGGTCGAGACTGACAGGTATCAATACATTCAGGCCCCAAAGCCCGAACTCTATGATCTGAGCACGGATCCTGCGGAGACTCACAATCTTTATTCCGACAAAAAGGCGGTTGCCGAGGAACTTCAGGCCCGCTTGAGCGCTCTGATTCACCAACTCAGCGCCGACCAGGAGTTGGCCGAGAAGACGGGCCTTGATCCCGCGCTGATGGAGCGGCTGAAGTCTTTGGGATACGCCGGCTTCTCTGGTGGGGGAAAGTCAACCGCGAGCGACACTTCCTTGGCGGACCCGAAGGACCGCATCGACACCTACGAACTCATATCAGACGCGATCGCCGAGAGCCAGCATGGCGAATATCAACCATCTACGGAGAAGTTGACCGCCGCGCTCAAAACCGACCCGGAGTCGGTGCCGGTCCATTATTTGCTGGGCCTGAACTATTACCGCCTGCGCGAATTTCGGCTCGCGGTAGGCGAATTTCAGCACGTGCTGAAACTGAGCCCCGAGTATGAACTCGCAGTTTTCAATCTGGGTCTCGCTTACGCACGAACCGGCGACTTCGATCAGGCGATTCAGACGCTGAAGCGCGCGCTCGAGTTGGACCGCACGAATTTTTCAGCAGCGTACAACCTCGGCGCTGCATACCTGAGGAAAGAGATGGTTCCGGAAGCGTCGGCGGCGTTTCGCCAATCGATCAACATTAATCCCGACTACCCTGCCGCTCACCGAGCTTTAGGAGAGTTGTTGCTCTATCAGGGTCAAGTCGACGAGTCGGTCGCCGAATTGCGCCACGCCATTAAACTTGAACCAAGCGATCCGGGCAGCCACGCGGCGCTGGCCAAGGCATTCGCTGCCAAAGGCATGAATGCGGAGGCCGATGAAGAGATGCGAAAGGCGCAGCATCCCCAATGAAATCGCGGGGTGCGGACGAAACGCATTTGGACAGAGTGATTGTGGAAACCTGAGATGACTCAATTTCGAGAGGGCGTCCGATTGGCGGATAATCGTGCGACTTTTCCTGTTTGCGCTCGAATCCTAACACCGTTCCTCGTTGTGCTCGCGCTGGCGCAATTTTTTTTTGCGGCTGCGGCGGGCTCTAAAAGGCGCGCGTCGAATGTCATTCTGATTACGGTTGACACGGTGCGCGCCGATCATCTGGGTTGCTACGGAGCAAAGAACATTCAGACTCCGACTCTCGATGCCCTGGCGCATGATGGCGTGGTTTTCGACCGCGCCATCTCGCAGGTGCCCCTGACCTGGCCTTCGCACACCGCCATCCTTACTGGCCTGTATCCCTTCCAGAACGGCGTGCAGGATTTCACCGGGCAGCCTCTGGACGCACGCTTTCGCTCGGTGGCACAAGCCTTTCAGCAGAACGGCTATGCCACCGGCGCGGTGGTCAGCGCTTTTGTGTTGGATCGAAGCTGGGGATTAGCTCGCGGCTTTACCTTCTACGATGACGCCTTCTCCGCCGAAGCTTTCGCCAACCGAGATCTCGGACTCGTCGATCGCCGCGCAGGAGAGAGCGTGGATCATGCGCTCGCATTCTTGAAGAAGAATCCGAAGCGGCCATTCTTCTTCTGGCTGCATCTTTACGATCCACATAGCCCGTACGACCCCCCCGAGCCCTTTCACAGTCAGTATCAAGGCCATCTTTATGACGGAGAGATCGCCTACGCTGACCACGAACTCGGCCGTTTGATGGCGTGGCTCAAGCGCAACCAGCTTTATGATTCGAGCTTGATTGTATTTGTCAGCGACCACGGAGAATCGCTGGGCGAGCACGGCGAACACGAGCATGGATTCTTCATCTACGACTCCACCATTCACGTGCCGCTAATCGTCAAACCGCCTGCCGGTAGCGGGATTCGGCCGGGGCGAGTCTCGCGTCCAGTGGAAACCACCGCTATCGCTCCGACGTTGCTGCGAGGATCGGGGATCCATGACGCTGTGGAGCAACAGTTCTCCTCCCGGGATCTTCTGCAAAAAGATCCTCCAGGTGACGCGGAAGCTTACAGCGAAACTTTTTATCCCTTTAGTTCGTTCGGGTGGAGTCCGCTGCATGCATTGGAAACCAACCGTTTCCACTTTATCGATGCACCGCAGCCGGAACTTTATGATCTCAGCGTCGATCCCGAAGAGAATAACAATGTGGCAGTACAGCAGCCGGGAGCGGTGGCCGTTCTCAAAGACAAGTTGGAGACGCAACTGCGTAAGAAACCTTATACACCGACGACGGGTAATAGCTCTGGGCTAAGTGCGGACGGGATCGAGAAATTGCGCGCGCTCGGCTATGTGGCCTACCGATCGCCGGTGCCTGCCGACGCCCTCGCCGCGCTGGCCGATCCCAAAACCAAGTTGTGGGAGTTCAACTCGGTTCTCGAAGCCGAAGACGCTCTTCGCGCCGGGGACGTCGCCAAGGGAAAATCACTGCTGCTACAGGTTCGCGACAAAGATCCGGAACTGTACGTCGTGCCCTTCGTGCTGGGAGAGACTGCGCTCGGGCAGCAACAATGGGACGAGGCTGCCACCGAACTACGCAAGTGTCTCGATCTCAATCCTCACTTTGATCAGGCCATGCTCGGCCTGGCGCGCGCTCTGATTTTTCTGGGGAAGACGGATGAGGGCCGGCAATGGTCAAAGAAGGCGATCGACTATAACCCTGAGAATTACCGCGCCTGGTACCAACTCGGATTCATCGATGCCCGCACCGACAAGAAGCAAGCCATCGCCGACTATGAAAAAGCAGTTTCAATTCAGCCCAGCTTCGCGCCTCTTCAGCGAGATTTGGGACAACTCCTATATCAGGAAGAAAACTATTCCGAGGCTGCCAAGCATCTCTCGCGCGCGGTGGAACTTGGGCTTAAGGAAGCCAACCTCTACAATTCTCTGGGCATCTGCTATAGCCGGATCGGCCGGCTGCGCGAGGCGGTGGTGAGCTACAAGCAGGCCCTGGCGCTCGACCCTAAGCTGGCGCAGACCCACTTGAACCTGGGCTTCGCCTACGAACGGTTGCATGAAAACACTCTGGCGACCGCTGAGTACAAGCAGGCCTGCGAATTAAAGTCCGATCTTTGCGAACTGATCAAGAAACACGGGCAATAGCGGCTGGGTGGGGACTGCGGGTGAACCGACAGTAGAAGAACCTTCATTCTACGAGGTAGGCTTGGCGTCAAGCTTTTGCAGCACCTGTCGCGCCTGCGTTGCGTAGGAACTATCCGGCAGCGTAGTCAGCAGCTCGCGCAGTTGCGCGGCGGCGGCATCTTTGCGGCCCTGTTGCAGCAGAAGGTTTACCAATTGCAGACGATACTGCGCCTTGGTGGGATCCAGTTGAATAGCTCTGAGCAAAGCAATTTCCGCCAGCGCGGGCTTCTTTGTCCGCAAGTTCAAAGTGCCCAACAAGAACTGACCAAAGGCAGAATCCGGCTGGCGACGCAAGCCCTCGTCGAGAAATCGCTGCGCTTCGGCCATATCGCCGGTCAGCATGCACACGTTGCTGAGATTGAAATACGCGTTGGCATCGCTCTGATTGAGTTTGACCACCTGCTCAAATTCCCGCCGCGCGTCGGCGAAGTCAGACTTGCTCATATAATCCGATCCCAAGTTGTTATGGGCGACATAAAACTCGGGAGCGATTGCGATCGCCTTCAAATAGTGCCGGATCGCGTCATCGGCTTTGCCCTCCGCATCGGCGCTCACCCCTTTCTCGAATTCCTTCACCGCCTTCTTAGGAAACTTGTCGGCGTAATCTCGAACGTCAATCATGTCAGGATTAGAGCCTTTCGATTTCGCCCCGGTCTCGGAATCAGCCTTGGCCTTCTGCTTCGGCACCAGCGTAATCTCCAAATAAACCGTCGGGGACTGCATCGACCCGTCGACCACCACCAAGCGCCGCATTGAGTCGTAATGATCGTCATTGATGACAACGTAATACGGATCGGGGCCTAGGTTGTGGAAGCCGAAGGTGCCGGAGGAATCGGTGTACACGCTGTCCATCGGCGCGCCTCGGACTTCAAGCGTTACCAGGATGCGTTCCGGCGGCGAGTCCCCCCGAAGCACAGCGATGTGTCCCACGACATTGCCCAGCACTTGGGTTTGGGCTTGGGAGTTAACACACAGCGAGAGGCAAGTGCACAGTAAGAGCAGTGACGCAAGCGCAAAATGGAGTGTCTGACCTAGACGACTCACAACAACCTCTGAATAAGAAGGGCTTGTCCCGAATGGAACAAGCCCATCATCCTCATAAACGACACTTACAGCATCCCCTTGACCTAGAAGCTCAGCTTCAAGGAGAACTGTTGGTTGCGGGCGTTCAGGGTTCCTGCCGCCTCGCCAAATATGCCATCAGTGACCTTATTGTGCGCCCCTCCGCCGGTCGTGGCCAGCAGGAAGTTAGCACGATTGAACACGTTAAACGCCTGCCACTCGAACTTCAGGTGAGTCCCCTCGGTAATTCTGAATGACTTTGCCAGCGTCATGTCGGCGTACCACTGTCCGGGCCCGAGAAGTTGGTTTCGGCCCATGGTTCCGGTGCAAGCGAGACAGGGCGTAGTAAGAACCGGCATACCTGCCTGCGCGGGACCGTTGGCACATCCGCCCAACACCGCTCCTCCTCCCGCGCACCAGCCATTCGCCCAAGTGCTCCGCGATTCGCCGCCATACTGCGCGATCGTACTATCCGGGCGGTCATTCTTGCCACCATCAAGGTTGTAGTCGCCGCCCGAATTCGTGCAGGTAGTCACGTCATCCGGATTCGTGCAAACGACGTGCGCAGAGCGCGAGTCATACGGTGACCAGTGAGCGCCGCTCTGCATCGCCCAAATGCCACTGTATTGCCAGCCGCCCAAAGCAGCACCCGCAAATCCATGCAAGTTTTTTCCGGGGAGTTCGTAAACGTAGTTCAGAACCAGTCGATGGCGAATATCGAACACTGAATTGCCTCGATCCAGGCCGGGCAAAGCCTGGTCGGTCGAATAACCATCTCCTCCGGCCCCTCCGCTCGCGGTGGTGGCGCCGCTATGCCAGGTAGAACCTTCGTCGATGACGTGGCTGTAGGTATAGTTAGCTTTGAACAACAGTCCATGTCCCATCTGCCTATTAAGCGAAGCCTGCAGTCCGTGGTATGCGGAATTCACTGCGTTTTGCCAATTGCGCAGGATTCCATAGTTGCTGTTGGGACGCCCCGAAGGGTTAAGGGCAGTGCGCAGACTGCAAAGGTCTCGCCCGAGATTGTCGGTCACACAAAGCGGATTTCCCGACGAGTCATCCGGCAGAAGTCCCCCGGCCTGACGGTTGATATCTTGGGCGCGAAACAGTTTGTGGGCGATGGTGCCCACATAATCGATTTCCACCACCGTCTTGGGAGCAACCTCCCGCTGGATGCTTAAGAAATCATTGTAGACATAGGGATCGCGAATGCCTTGCGGCAGGATGATGCCAGTGAGATAGGCAGTGTCGGGGTTGAACGAGGCCCAACCATCGAGGTTGCCCGCTGCCTGTGCGCCGACACCCATTCCTGGATTTGTCGGAGGTCCGGTGAAAGTCGGGGCTACTCCCGTGGCGGGCGAGCAACTGGTCGAGTTACAGGTTGTGGGTCCGTAGACCAACGCTTCTCCCAAGCCGGGTCCACCCGCATTAAGGTCTCCGGTCGCTAAATTGAAAGAGTAATAGGGCGGGTTCCATCGGGAATTGGAGAGCGGATTATACAGCGTGCTCTCGTATGAAACGCCAAAGCCGCCACGCAGTGATGTCTTACCGTCGCCCATCACGTCCCACGCGAACCCTACCCGTGGGCCAAAGTCATTGTGGTCTCCCTTTCCGAGAGTGCTGGAAGCCGCGAAGCCACCCGGCCCGCACACACCCGCCAAAATCACAGTGTTTGGATTGCTGGGATTGCAGGTCTTACCGTTAGACAAAGGTCCGCCTATTTGTGTATTCGCATTGGCTATTTGGTTAGCAATACCATTGCCAGGGCCAAGGACGAATGTAGTTGCGAGATTGTTCTCTTCCGTGTGCCGGGTGAAGATGTCATAGCGCAGACCCAGGTTCAAGGTCAGGCGTTTCGAAACCTTCCAGTCGTCCTGGAAATAGGCGCCGAATTCGAGGTTGCGCCAGTGACGAACGTTAGTAGCCAACTGCGCCGGGTTGTTGCCTACAAAGCCGGGATCGACGCCTGCCACTTGCTCGGCAGGAGCATCGGCGGCGAAGAAAATAGGATCGAACATCTCAAACGATGGACGGGCGACGTTGAATTCGCTGTTTTCAAGATTGCGCTTGATGTCTACGCCTACTTTAATGCTGTGGTTGCGATGGCTGATGGAGACCATGTCGCCGTAGCTGTAATCATGCTCCTTGAAGAACTGCGGATAGCCGCTGTAGGAGCCAAACCCCACCGTGCCATCATCGAAGTAAATAGAGGGAACTCCGGGGTGGTCGGTTTTGATTCCCGTGTTGTTTTGAGTGTAGCCGGCGCGTGCCTCGTTGATGATCGTGGGCGAAATCGTGCGCACGTAGCTGATCTGGCCATTGGGGAAGTAACTCTTGCTGGGGTTGGTGAATCCGCGGCTACATGCGGAATCGCAAGGACCGTAGGCGTCCGTGGAGTGAAACCAGTTGAACTGAGCGAATGCGCGGTTGTTGGCGTTAAAATTGTAGTCTAGGCGCGCCGAGGCTTCGTTACCGTTGAAAAGATTGCCGAGCGATTGCGCCTGGGACTTAAAGATGGCGGTGCTGACGTTGGAAAAAGGCGTGCTGCGTGAGATGGCGCCCGCTTGAACCGCGGGAATGGCGCTACATGGTTTGCCCGTGCTGCCGAGTGGCAAGGCCATCGCGGCCTGGTCGGCCGCAGTCACGCCCATCATATATTGAAACTTCGCCGCGAGCGCCGAACCGACATAGTCCGGACACAGGTAGTCGCCATAGGTGTAGTTGTACGGCTCCAAGGTGTTCCCGTTAGCGTCCGGGGTCAGATAGCCGTCTAGCGTTATCCCCGTGGGACTTCCAACGACAGACGGAGTAAAGTTGCTATACAGAAGGGCAGCAACCGAATTCGGCTCGGCGGCAATGACCGCTTGCCGCCAATCGGGAGACTCCACGATCGTCGATTGCGGTACGCCCGACGTATTGAAACGATCTCCTTGGTAAGAGCCGAAGAAGAACAATTTATCTTTTATGATTGCGCCGCCGAATGTGCCGCCAAACTGATTGAATCGTAACGGCGGCTTGGGCACGCCCTGCTGATTCAGGAAATACTGGTTGGCGTCGAAAAAGTCGTTGCGCACATACTCCCAGACGCTTCCGTGATAGGAGTTCGTTCCGGACTTCGTTACAAGGTTGTTCACGCTGCCGGCGCTGTTGCCGTATTGGGCCGACATATTCAACTGTAATTGCTGAAACTCCTGCACTGTATCTTCAATGGGCGTGTTATTGACGCCTCCGCTGAGACCTTTATTAGCGACGCCGTTGATGAGGAAGCCGTTGAAATCTTCGCGCAGGCCATTGACTACCGTGCCGTGACCGGCCTCGAAGTCGACGCCGTTTACGTTCACGGCACCAGGAGCGAGTTGCATCAGGTCATAAACATTGCGGCCATTGAGCGGGAGGTTCTCGATCTGCGTGGAGCTGACCGTGATGGCCAGCTTGGCTTCTTCCGTATTCACTTGCGCGGCCTCGCCCGTGACTTCAACCACTTCGCGGGTTTGCCCCAGCGTCATTTTCGGATTCACCTGGGCGGTCGAGCCCGCGTTCAGCGTGACTCCGACGTCGCTGAAAGTCTTGAAGCCGGCGGCCTCAACTGTGATCTTGTACGTACCGGGTGGGAGTTCGGGAACCGCGAACGCGCCGGTCGCGTTGCTAGTGGCCGTAACCGACAAGCCGGTTGCCGAGTTGGAGATGGTGATCTTCGCATTGGCAACGGCCGCGCCAGATGGATCGGTAACTACGCCGGCGACCTGGCCGTTTTGAATCTGCGCCATCGCAGATAGCGCAAATGTCAGAATGCACAGCGAAATCAAACACAATCGCAACTTAGTCATAGACGCCCCCGGTCAGCAATTGAACGCCGAACGCCAAACCCAATACGAATAGACAGGTTCACAGACGCTGGTCCGTGAAATGTGCGGCATTGTGCTCCCACCTTATGACCACTGTCAAGAAATGTTTAGATTGTTCAAGTTATTTAGCTTGGCCGCGAAGGTGTTGGCCAGGGCAGTATCCGAGAAACCTGGGGTCTGTGGGTTAATTGGCCTGTTAATTGGACTATCGTCGCGGCGGTATCTATCTCTTAATCCATTCTCTTTGAAGGACATACGCGGATGCTGGCAACTTGCAGCGCAAGTTAACGGCTAAGGCTCGAGTAGGATGACTCCGTGAGAATGTGGGATTTTCGATTCTCGAAATCGTAACTTTTGCTACCGCGGTGGCATGCTGGAAGGCGAATCTGGCCTGGAATCGGCCGGCTTGATTGCGGGTTTTGGCACAACGCCTTTCCCTTCTTCTATCGTGACCTCCTGGTCGCCGACGATTGGACCGATCTTGTCCACAGTGCCGGAAGGCCAGCGAACTTCGATGGAGTCTACTTTGATGGCAGAGCCAAGACCGAAGTGCAGTCTCGGATCGCTCGCGGACTCAAAGCTCGAGTTAGCCCGAACTTCGGCAGACTGCGTGAGCGCCCCGGCTTTTACTTGCACTCGCGATCCGAATCCGTCGCGATTGGAGCGCACCCCGATCGTTTTGATCCGCAGCCAATGCCCAGTTGGCCGCGTCCGGTTCCGCAGCAGCAGCGGAGAGGCATCGAGCACGCTGACCAACAGATCTTGCCCGCCATCGTTGAAGAAGTCCGCTGTAGCCGCACCTCGCGCGACATAGCGGCGCGACATAGCCTGGCCCGAACGGGTGCCGATCTCTTCAAACTTTCCGTTCTTTAAATTGTGGAAGAGCAATGGCGGCTCGGCATAGGTCACGCCAAAAGAGTGCTGGTCAACCTGAGGGTTCACGTGGCCATTGGCAACGAAAATGTCTTTCCAGCCATCGTTGTCCAGGTCGAGGAACTTAACTCCGTAGCCCAGAAACGGGATGCTGATCGAACCAAAGCTTGACGGGCCCGCCAGGTCCGTGAACTCGCCATCGTGGTCGTTATGATAGAGATTGTTACTGTCGTCAGAGAAATTGGCCTTAGCAATGTCGGGCCAACCGTCATTGTCGTAATCGGCGGAGTCGGTCCCCATACCGGCTTGCTCGCGGCCATCGCTGCTGTACGCGACTCCCGCCTCCGCCCCTACTTCTTTGAATCCACCTTTGCAGTCGCCGTGATACAGCATACTGGGCGTCGAATCGTCGGCGACGTAAAGATCAAGACATCCGTCGAGATCGTAGTCGAGCCACATCGCGCCGAGCCCGTAGTAGGAGATGGGATCGATGCCGAGTTTTTCGGTGACATCGGTGAAAGTGCCGTCCCCGTTATTGTGATAGAGACGGTCGCGGGAGCCCTTAAGTCCACGCGGGCCGCAGGAAACCGCGATCCCGCGATACTGACAATAAGGTCCGTGGCCAAATTCCGGAAGACCGTTGAGGTCCAGATCGACGTAGTTGGCGACATATAGATCGAGATAGCCATCATTGTCATAGTCGCCAAAGGCAGCGCTGGTTCCCCAATGCCCGGCGTTGCCGACGCCGGCCTTTGCCGTCACGTCGGTGAAAGTCCCATCGCCGTTATTGCGATACAACACAGCGCCATCGAGATAGGTAATGTAGAGGTCTTGGTTGCCATCGTTATCGTAGTCGCCCACCGCAATGCCGAAGCCCCAACCGCAATGGTTGATGCCGGACTTGGCCGTAACATCGGTGAAGGTGCCGTCGTGATTGTTGCGATACAGCTGGCTGGGATGGCACTTACCCGCTTTCATATCTTCGAGCGTGGAGCCGTTGACCAGGAAGATGTCCATCCAGCCATCGTTGTCGTAGTCGAGGACGGCGATGCCGCCGCACATCGATTCAGGGATGTAGAGCTTGTCCGGACCGCCGCAAGTGAGATGGAAATCGATTCCGGCGGCGCGCGTTATATCCGTGAAAGAGATGCCGGACGCGGCTGTTTTCTTTCGCAGGCCCGAAGTTGTGGCCGATGCATGTGCGTGCGTAGAGGAGGAACTCTGCGGAATTGCGAAGCTCGCCACCCCGATGGCTGGGCATAAGAGCGCAAGCAGACACAGAGCTGAAGGTTTCACGGTTTTCCGCGTCGTCATGTTCCGGGACGTCATTGGACCGGCCCGGACGCCATTCCACCCGTGACCGGCTGCGATTTCTTCAGCGTGGAAAAGATTTCCAGCTCCCGCTTGGCTTCTTCTTTGTTTCCCAGTTTCTCCAGAGCGCGCGCCAGTTGATAGTGCGGACTGGGATTGGATGGTTTCACTTCGATGGCACGACGCAACGGCGGCACCGCGCCCGTTGCGTCGCCTTGCAGCAGCAGCGCCTTTCCAAGGTCGTAGAATGCGTCTGAGTTTTGCGGATCAACCTCCGTCGCTTTCTTCAGATGCGCAATCGCTGCTTTCCAATCACCCGCCGCGACTTGGGAATGCCCTAACTGGTACAGCACGGTCAGATTGTTGGGTGAATGCTGCAACTCCTTCTCATATTCCGCGATCGCTTCGTCATTGCGGCCCAGGCTCGCGTAAGCAAAGCCGAGATGGTAATGACCCAGCGGCAGGTTGGGCTCGATGCGCAACGCAGTTTGAAACTGCTCCACGGCTTGCACGCTGCGATTCGTATTTTGATATGCACGTCCCAGAAGCACATGAGCCAGAGCGGCCTTCGGATCGATCTTGATCGCCTTCTCTAACTCGTTCGCGGCTTCGGAATATTTGTCGTCGGACAGCAGCATAAGCGCCCAATCGAAATGGATGTCATAGCCTGTCGGATCCAGGCTCGCGGCGTATTGAAACTGGGAATCCGCAAGGTCATTGCGATGCTGTTTGAAGTAGACCAGACCGAGCCAGTGCGCCAGCTCCGCGTCTTTGGCCCAGCGCGCCACAGCAGCCTGCCCGATTTCTTCCGCCGCGCCGAGACGATTTTCCTGTAGATAACTCAGCAACAACCCCCGAGTTGCCTCTTTGCTGTCTGGAGAACGCTGCCGCGCTTGTTCGAAGGCATGGGCCGCGCGAGTGAAGTCTCCCGCGTCAAGAGCCTCTTTACCTTCGCGAATCAGGACCGCGAGGCGCTGATCCTGCGCCCGGGCTCCAGCGCTCAGAAGCAGCAGGAACGCAAGCAGCAAGCCGGCAAAACGCAAGAGGCGACTCCCGAAATTTGTTTCGCCAGACATTCTTCTGCCACGCGTTCTTCTTCCACACATCCCTTCCCGACATGCTAACAAAGTGGTTGCACTCGGGTTGAAAAGATAATAGCGTTGCTGGCGACGTATCTGGGAGGATCGATTTATGTCGGCACATCTGTTTGCCAGACAGTTTCTGCGCCAGTGTTGCGCAGCTCTTGCGGCCACCACTCTCTGTGCGCAACAGGCCCCGCCACCAGTGTCGCCGATCCCTCCTCCGACCATCCGCGTGACCACGCACATGGTGCTGGTCGACGTGGTCGTCACTGATAAACAAGGGAAGGCGGTGAACGGCCTTCACGCCGACGACTTCGTTGTAGAAGAGAACGGCAAGGTGCAGAAAATCGCCAGCCTCAGCACGCCCGCCGAGACCGCTCCTGCCGCTCCCGCACTGCCCCCGGGCATTTACTCGAACAAGCCGCAGTATCGCTCGACCGGCACACCGATCACGGTTATGCTGCTCGACGCCCTCAACACGCCCTTTACCGATCAGGCCTATGCCCGCCGTCAAATGCTTGCCTTCGTAAGGGAGAATTTCAAGCCCAGCGACCGCATGTCCCTCTTCGCGTTGACCGGCTCCTTGAGCGTCTTGCAGGATTTCACCAGCGACCCGCAGGTTTTGTACACGGCGCTTCAGCGCTACAAGCCGCAAACCCAGAACCTTACGCCCGGCACGCCGATCGCGCAGAGTAATGGTGACGGGCCTGCGACAACCTCCTCCACAATCGCGAGTCTCGACGCAAGCTCGCTGCCGCTCAGCGACAGCGGCAGCAATGCTGGCCTTACGGGTGGCGGAGGAGGAGGATCTGCTCAATTAATCGCCAGCGCCCAGGCGGCCCTCTTATCATTCGAAGGCGCTCAGGTAGCGTACGCCGAAGATCAACGTGCTGTTCTAACCTTGAACGCCCTCAGCAGTCTGGCCCGCATTCTCGGAGGACTGCCCGGGCGAAAAAATCTGATTTGGGTCACAGGCGACCTTCCTTTCTCGCTCATTCCGGAAGACCGAACTATGACGCAAGACGAAATCGAGGAGGCCCAGTCTGGCATCAATACTCGACGCGTCGGGCAACACGCGGCGGGAAATCTCGCGGAGACATTCCGGCAATCGCACGCCGAAGAAATTCGCGAAACCGCTTCTCGCCTGTCCAGCGCACAAGTGGCGGTCTATCCGGTCGACGCCCGTGGATTGTCCATCTCAACCGACATCGACGCGCAGGAAACGATGCGTGAAATGGCTCGAGAGACGGGCGGCCGTGCCTACGTTAACCAGAACGAAATCAAGGTGGGAGTCGAGCGCGCCTTTGCCGACGAGTCGGCCGCCTACACCATCGGCTACTATCCAGACAATAAGAAAATCGACGGCAAGTATCATTCGATCAAAGTAAAGGTGAAGCGGGATGGAGTCGAGATCCACAACCGGCGCGGTTATTATGCCATCGATCCCACGCAGGTAAAAGGCTACAAGGCGCAGCAAGAGGTGGCCAGCGCGCTAGGGGATATCGTTCCCTCCACCATGGTGGCGTTCATGGCCCAGGTGAAGCCTCCCGCCGAGAACTCTGCGCCGGGCAAGATCGGCGTGACTTTCCTCGTCGATGCGAGCACTCTCTCCGCCGAAGATGTATCGGGGGGAAAGCGATTGAACCTGGATATCTACGCCAATATCTATGCGGACGGCAAGCTCGTTGCCCAAGGCGGAAAGAAGATAGACCAGGTCTTCGACGCAAATACTTATCAGCAACTCGTGCAGAAGGGCCTGGCAACCCACCTGGATCTCGACGCAAAGCGAGGCCAGTTGCGACTAGCGGTGCAGGACTCCCGCACCGGCATGGTAGGAACCATCAACGCGACGGCGCCGTAAATTTTGTTCGGAATTGTTGGATGGGACTCTTACCTGGTCTCGGACTGGGTCGTTGATCCGGTCGGGCCGAGCGAAGCTCGCCTGCTTTCTTGTGAGCTTCGTTAATGCGAAGCTTTGGCCCGCTCGCCGGCTGCTTCGGAGTTTCGTCCCAGACGCTCGTACGCCTCCGCCAGCAGAGAATGCAGACCGGCAAATTCGGGCAGCCGCCCCGACGCGATTTCAAGGTGGACAGCGGCTGTCTTGAAATCGCCAGTCTTCATCAGGCTGAGACCCATCTGATAGTGCGCCCAGGCAGAATTGGGCTGGAGTTCGATCGCTTTGTGCAGATAGGCAATCGCCTCCGGATATTGCTGCTGCATAACCGATGCGACACCCGCGCCATATTGCGCGAGGTAGGTATTGGGAAGTGAGGCAAGCACTTGCCGCAGCCAGGGCAGCGCCTTTTCTGGCTTACCATCGTCCAGCTCAGAGATCGCAGCGAGAGTCTTATTGACGGCCGCGATGATGTCTTTGGGATCGCTGCCCTCTGTTGCAGCCTTCACGCCCGCGCCGCCCTTCTGTAGTCCGACATATCCCAGCGAGGCCAGCTTCTGCATCTCGCTCGAAGTCAGCCCGGACTCGGCCGATTTGCCGGCCTCGGTCGTTAGGTGGCTATCCAGTGCTTGTAGTTGCGAAGCCATGGTGTCAAGCGTCGCTTTCGCATTTTGCACCAGGTTGTGCGTGGCGTTCGGATCGAGGGATAGATCGTACAACTCCGGCTTGGGCGCGCGGATGTACAAATATTTTCCCGCCCGCCAGGATTCAATCACGCTGCATCCAAAGCCCTGCTGCGGAAGTTCGCTGCGCGCGTATGCCGGTTGATCGCTCTGGGAAGTGGCCAGCGCGATTCGCAGCAAAGACTGCCCCTGCATCTGCGCAGGCACAGCGATGCCAGCCTCAGCCAAGACGGTAGGTGCAATATCGAGCAGGCGCGCACGGTTCTTCACCTGCTTTCCTGCAAATTGATTCTTCGGCAGTTTCACCACCAGCGCCACATGGATGGTTTCGTCGTAAAGAAAAATGCCGTGCGTGTCCTCTGCGTGCGCCCCTAGACTCTCGCCATAAGACGATGCCATCACAATCAGAGCGTCATCATAGAGCGACTGGTTTCGCAGAGAAGCGACCAACTTGCCAACTACGGCATCGACAGCGGCGACACTGCGGTCATACGAAACGGCATAAGGATCATCCGCCAGGTTCAGCCAAAGAAAAAATGGCCGCCGCGTATTGGCCGCCAGCCATTTGGTCGCATGCGCTACCACCTGATCTCCGTGGCGCTCTACGGATTGAAAGCGGCTCTGGCCGCGCTGCGCCTCGTGGAATCCGGCATCATACGAATCGAATCCGCGGTCATAATCTTGAAACGGGCCGTTCCGCGGATCCAGAAGAATCGATCCCACAAATGCCGCGGTAGAGTATCCGTTAACGTGCAAAAGGTCCGGCAAGTACGGCAGCTTCGGCGTCAGAGGAACGCTGAGTTCGCTCGCGCGATGGCTCTGCGGATATGTGCCAGTGAGGACGGTTGCGTTCGAGGCCACCGTATCGGGAGCCTGCGCATAAGCCTGGGCAAAAACCATCCCCTGATGCGCGATCGCATCGAGACTGGGAGTGAGGTTGCCGCGAGCGCCCATAAATCCCATGTGATCAGCCCGCGTCGAGTCCAGAGTAATCAGGATGATATTCGGCCTAGATTTGGATGCGACGTTCGCGGCGGAAGAGTCGACCGGGAAAGCAACCAGAGGTAGAATGCCCACAAAGAGCCATGAGCCCAAGCGCCGAAACATGGCTAGCAGTCTAACAACGTTCCAAGAAGCTGTCACAAGCGGAGCTTGCCGCAAGCAGCGCGCGGACGAAGCAGTATTGACTTCTAAGAACGACGAAGGATTGCATCTCTGAAGAAACTCTTCCCAGTACTGTGTGTGTGCCTGCTGCTCAACGCGGCGGGCATACTGAGCTCCTGCCACTCCGAGCGAGCGAATTCGTCAAGCAATCAGCGGTTGATCATTCTCGGCATCGACGGCATGGATCCTCAGCTCCTGCACCGCTTCATGCGCGAAGGCAAGATGCCCAACTTCGCAAAGCTGGAAAGCCAGGGAGATTTCCGCCTGCTCACCAGCAGCATCCCGCCGCAGAGTCCGGTGGCGTGGTCGAACATGATAACCGGCATGAATGCTGGCGGTCACGGCCTCTTCGATTTCATCCATCGCGATCCTAAGACGCTGTCGCTTTATTTCTCGGCCTCGCGCGTCGAAGGCCCCAAGCACTCGATCGATATTGGCAGTTGGACGATTCCGCTCGGCGGTGGCAGCGCCGAACAATTGCGGAAGGGCACGGCCTTCTGGCAGATTCTCGATGAGCACGCCATCCCCAACACAATTTTTCGCATACCCTCGAATTTCCCGCCCGTGCCCGCCAAGGGAAAAACGCTCTCCGGGATGGGCACTCCCGATCTGCGCGGAACCTACGGCACATTTTCGTTCTACACGGACGACCCGACGACCGCCTCCGGTGCCGTTGAGGGTGGCCAAATTATTCCTGTGCAAGTCGCGAACTCGCGCGTAACCGCCAACCTGATCGGACCTGACAATTCGTTTCGCAAAGGTTCGCCGCCCGCCACTGAACCCTTTTCCGTAGCGGTCGATCCGCTGGAGTCCGTGGCCAAGGTCGCGGTGCAGGGCCGGGAATTTGTTCTGCGCGAGGGGGAGTGGAGCGCTTGGGTTCGCGTTGAGTTTCAGCTGATTCCCTTCTTTGGCAACGTAAAAGGGATGTGCCGGTTCTATCTCAAGCAGGCGCATCCCCGCTTTCAGTTGTACGTTTCGCCCATGAACATCGACCCTGCATCTCCCGCGCTGCCGATTTCAACGCCGTCCAATTACTCCGGTCTTCTGACCGACGAAGCCGGAGAATTTCACACCCAGGGAATCGCCGAAGACACAAAAGCGCTTTCCGACGGCATGCTCGACGATAACGAGTACCTACAGCAGGCGCGAAGCGTGCTGGCGGAGCATCGCCGCATCTTCGACGCCGAGTTTCCCAAGTTTCATCGAGGAGTTTTCTTTTTCTATTTCTCCAGCCTCGATCTCAACTCGCACATGTTCTGGCGCCTGATGGATCCAAAACATCCCGAGTACGACGCCGCGCTGGCTGCGCAGAATGGGTCGGCGATTGAGGACTTCTACCAGCAGATGGATCAGGTACTGGGCGAAGTGCTGCCGCATCTGGATGAGCGCACGACTCTGCTCGTACTTTCCGACCACGGATTCGCGCCCTATTATCGATCGTTCAATCTGAATACCTGGCTGCTGAATCAGGGCTATATCAAGCTGAAAAATAGTGTGGCTTCAGGCGAGTCCCGTTCGACGCAGCCCTTTCCGAACGTGGATTGGACCCAGACGCGTGCCTACGGCCTCGGACTCAACGGGCTGTACCTAAATCTGCGCGGACGCGAGAGCAATGGAATCGTTCAGCCGGGAACTGGGGCTGACAGTTTAATGGCAGAGATTCGGGCAAAGCTGCTTGCGGTGCAGGATCCTAAAACAAAGCTGTCCGTAATCACGCGCGTCGACCTGGCCAGCGAGGCCTATCAGGGTCCGTATGCCAAAGAGGGTCCGGATATGCTTGTCGGCTACAACCGCGGTTACCGCGCCGGGTGGCGGACCATCTTAGGCGCTTTCCCCACCGATGAACTCGAAGACAACACCAATCCCTGGAGCGGCGATCACTGTATCGACTACACTCTCGTCCCCGGAGTTTTGCTCAGCAACCGAAAAATTTCCGCCGACACGCCCGCTCTCACCGACATTGCGCCTACAATTCTCGCGGAGTTTGGAATCGCTAAGGCACAGGGTATGATTGGACAGTCTGTGTTTCGGCGCACGACGCACTAATTTTTCCCGCGATTGGGGAGATCGACTCTAAGCACATATGTTCGGCTCTCATAGAGTAAAGTTAGAAGGCGAGTTGCTCGATAAAGTTAAGCAATGCGCGGAAGCCTGCGGCTATGCTTCCGTTGACGAATTCGTGGTGCATGCTCTCGAAAAAGAAGTGAATAAGGTGCTGCCTCCCAGCGAGGGCGGTTCCACTTCAAAGGAAATCATAAAGAAGCGGCTCCAGGGGCTGGGATATATCGAGTAGCATTCGCCTCACCGCTTTCCGCTCCTATGGGCTCTCTTGGAGTCAACATCCCAGCCGCGATCGTCTTCGTACTTTCGCTGGTCGTCGGTCTCGCGATGGTGGTCGTGTTTCGCTACACCTCCGACCAGAAAGCAATCCACGTTGCGAAGGATCGGCTCAAGGCCCACCTGCTGGCGCTTCGGCTTTTTCAGGATCAGATCCCGGTCGTCATGCGCTCCTATGCCCGGATCGTGCTGGCGACGGGGCGCTATCTCCGGCTGGCTTTTAAGCCTTTGCTGTTTGTCATTGTGCCCATCACTTTTCTTATTGTGCAAGTCGATAGATATCTCGGCTTTGGACCGGTGCCTGCGGGTCAGACATTCTTAGTCAAGTTGACGGTGTCCGATGCCGAGGCATCGAATGAGGTAACGCTGCAACTTCCGCAGGGAATGGCGGTAACGGCCCCCGCAGTACACGTGCCTTCGGAAAACGAAATTGCGTGGAGAGTGGTGGCGGAAAAAGCCGGGAACTACATCCTCACTATCAGGGCGTCTGGACAGACTTTCTCGAAGAGCCTGGTGGCAGGCTCCGGTTTGCCACGCTTGTCACCGGCACGTCTGCGCGGAAGATTCTGGGAGCGCATCTTTATTTCTGGAGAACGCGCCATTCCCGAGAATAAATTGATCGACGCCATCGAAGTACAGTATCCGATTCGCACCATAGCCTTCGCCGGCTTTGAATGGAACTGGATCTGGCTCTTTTTCGTCCTGTCGCTCGTGGCAGGCTTTTTGTTCAAGAGTATCCTTGGAATTGAGATATGAATAAAGATACGAATCGGCCCGCCATCAATTCCTCAACGGAGCGCCGTCGGATTCTACTGTTTCTAGCCGCTCTCGGAATCGTCCTGCTATGGCCTCTACCGAGCCGCGCCTACGCCGGGCCAGGAGCGGGTTTTGCCGTCCTCTCTTCTTTCTGGACGCTGTTCGTTGCTTTCCTCTATTCCATCTACGCCTTTCTGGTCTGGCCCTTCCGGCAAATATTTCGCTTCTTTCGGCGGCGCAAAGCTTATGGCAAAGCGCAAATCAAACGCGCAGTAATTCTCGGCTTCGACGGCATGGATCCGGAACTGACGGAACGCTTCATCGCCGAAGGCCGGCTGCCCAATCTCGCCCAGCTTCGCGAGCGGGGAAGTTTCCGGAAATTGCGAACCACCTATCCGGCGATTTCCCCCGTCGCGTGGTCCACCTTCATGACCGGGGTGAACCCCGGCAAGCACAACATTTACGATTTTCTCGCGCGCGATCTCAGCAGCTATCTTCCATATCTTTCCTCGGCGAAAATTAAGGCGCCAAAGCGCAGTTGGAAAATTGGTAAATACACCATCCCCCTCGGCGGCCCGAGAATGAAAGGCATGCGTAAGGGAATACCTTTCTGGCATTGGCTGGGCGAGGCCGGTATTTTTTGTTCCGTGATTCGCGTGCCCGTCACCTTTCCTCCCGAAAAATTCTCGGGCGTACTGCTTTCCGGCATGTGCGTCCCGGACCTGAAAGGCAGCCAGGGAACGTTCTGTTTGTGCACCACGCGCTCCCGCGGCGACAAATTCCGTGAAGGTGGAGTTCGCGTTCCCGTCGAGCGTACCGGCTCAATCTGCCGTTCTTATATACCCGGCCCTGACGATCCGCTCACACCCGGTTCCGATGACGAACTGCGGGTGGGTTTTGAACTTCACATTGACGAGATAAAGAAGCAGGCCCGCGTCACCGTTGACTCGCAGAGCTTTACTCTGAAAATCGGCGAGTACTCGGAGTGGATTCCCGTGAAGTTCAAAGCGGGCGTGGGTTTCAGCGCGCACGGAATTTGTCGCTTCTATCTCAAGGAACTTTCGCCCGAAATCGAGGTCTACGTCACACCGGTAAACATCGATCCCAGCCGGCCGGATCTGCCCATCTCTCATCCGGTCACATACTCCATCTACCTCGCCAAATTGTTTGGCCCTTACGCAACTCTAGGACTTGCGGAAGATACCTGGGCCCTCAACGAGCAGGTTCTCGACGACGGCGCCTTTCTCGCGCAGTGTTATGCCAATCATGACGATCGCGAGCGCATGCTGTTTGATGCGCTGGAGAAAACGCAGCAAGGCCTGTGCGCCTGCGTCTTCGACACCACCGACCGAGTGCAGCACATGTTTTGGCGCTATCTCGACGAGGACCATCCCGCCGCCGCCCGTGATGTCCCGCACGATCAACATCCGCCGGTGATCCAGAATCTTTACGCCCGCATGGACCAACTGATCGGCCGGGTGATGAAGCAGATCGACGACAAGACTCTGCTCATGGTCGTCTCCGACCACGGCTTCAAATCGTTTGCGCGGTGCTTCAACTTGAATGCGTGGCTGCACCAGAACGGATATCTCGCGCTGAAAGCGGGAAAGAGTGAGAGCGGCGACTGGTTCGAGGATGTAGATTGGTCCCGCACTCGCGCCTACACGATGGGCTTGAATGGACTCTATCTGAATCTGAAAGGCCGTGAGCGCGAGGGCATCGTTGAACCCGGCGCCGACGCCGACACGTTAAAAGAAGAACTGCGGTGCAAACTTGATGGGCTCCTCGACCCCGCATCCGGCCGCCCCGGCATCACCGGTGTCTTCGACTGCGATGCGGTCTATGCCGGCCCTTATGTCGATAATGCCCCCGACCTGATCGTCGGTTACGGTGAGGGTTACCGCGCGTCCTGGGATTCCGTGATGGGCAAGGTCACTAGCGAAATCTTCGAAGACAATCTGAAAGCCTGGAGCGGCGACCATTGCATCGATCCGCGCCTTGTTCCGGGAGTGCTTTTCTGCAATCGAAAAATCACCGACGAAAAGCCCGCCATCGTCGACGTCGCTCCCACGGTTCTGAAACTTTTTGGTCTGGCCCTTCCGGGACACATGGATGGCAAACCTTGGACGGTCGGAAGCTTCACGGGAGCGGCGGAATCGTGATCACCATCGTCTCCGGCTTACCTCGCTCCGGCACATCGCTGATGATGCAAATGCTCGCCGCCGGCGGCCTTCCGCTGCTCACCGATCGGGAACGCAAACCCGACATCGACAACCCGCGCGGCTATTGCGAGTGGGAGCCGATCAAGCTCCTGCCCAAGCAACCGGATCGCATCGATGAGGCGGAAGGCAAGGCCGTAAAAGTGATTTCCCAACTTCTGCTTTCTCTTCCCCACGGTAGGAACTACAAGGTGATCTTCATGGAGCGTCCGCTCCCCGAGGTCCTCGCCTCGCAGGATGAAATGCTCAAGCGTCGCGGTGGAATCGAGCCGGTGGATCAAGCGCGGATCGCGGCCGCTTTTGGCGATCACCTGCGGCAAGTCATCGCCTGGCTAGAACACAGAAATGAAATCTCGGTTTGCCGGATGGGATACCGCAAGACGCTCGCCGACCCGACGGGCGCCGCAAAAACGGTGCGGGATTTCCTGGAGCTGGAGTTAAATGTCGAGGCGATGGCTCGGGCCGTGGATCCTGCGCTGTACCGCAATCGGAACAGTTGAGCGTAGGCGATAACGATCGCCGGCCGATTATGACGACCTCTGCGAGTCAGATATTATCTGCAGCAAATTATCGTCTGCGCCTTCATTTTTCAGGCGTTGTCGTGTAGCAGCGCTGAGCTTGAAATCGACTTTATAGATATGAACGAGCGCTGCCATCCGCACGGGGGTGATTGCACCTTTAAGTCCGGCTTCGATCTCGGCGAGAGTAAAGGGCTTCCCTTTTTCCGCGACCTTCGTCGGCTCAAGACTGCGCCAGTTCGCCTCTTGCTTCGAGATCAGCCTTCTGTCGAGCATCTCCTGAAGAGCCGATTGTGACTTGGTCGAATCCGGTTGCCGGGCCGCCGCGCGAAACAATTTTGCGGCCTCGTGCGGATTGCGGGCGATGCCAGTCTCGTCATCTCCATCCCGATACAAGAGCGCCAGGGCATAATCCGCCTTGGCATTGCCGTGGTCGGCCGATTTTCGCAACCATTCCAGTCCCTGCTTTGGGTCCTTGGGAATGTTTTGCCCGCCGCCTTTTAGATACATGTAACCCAGGACAAACTGTGCCCCGGCATGGTCCAGCTTGGCTGCCTTCTCCAGCCACTCGACTCCTTGCTTCGCGTTGATCGGTATGCCCTTCCCTTCGAGATAGTCATCTGCCAGTTCGTATTGAGCTTGGGCATCTCCTTCTTTCGCTTGTTTTTTAAGCGAGGCGATATCCAAAGTCTGCGCGAAGCCGGTGACGTGTGTAAGACTTGAAATAGCGAAAAATAGGATCCCACGAAGCATAAACAGTCGAGCTCGAGATGGGCGAAACTTGTTCACAGGAAGACGGCAATAATCCCAGAGTCTCACGCGATCGAGATCGGCAGTCGCGAGTACTCGACGCCGATGTTAGTTCTGCCCATTTCCAAAGTCAATCGCGTTAGGACTAAACACCAATCCTCTGCCACCAGCATTTCATGCTACTCTAGGCCATTCTCAGGCGGCCCTTAGACCCTGTTACGGCTGCTGCCTCGCGTGACTGATGAAATACTGCCCCGCGTGCCACAAGACCTATCCGGGCGAGTACAAGGTGTGTCCCGCGGACCAAACCGGTCTGCAGAACACCAACGAACTCCAGCCCGGCATGATTATTCGCAATAAATATCAGATTCTGGACCAGATCGGCATTGGCGGCATGGGTGTCGTTTACCGCAGCCGGCACCTCACATTCAACGAATTGTGCGCCATCAAGATCGTCAACGACAGCATTGCCGGAGACTCCAACTTCCTCCAGCGCTTCCAGACCGAAGCCGTAGTCACGCGAAAGCTGCGGCACCCTAATGCGGTCCGGGTCGACGATTTCGACTATACCGAGGACGGCCGCCCTTTCATCGTGATGGAGTTGGTCGAGGGCAAGAACATCGGCGAAGTTCTTCAGGCAGAGGGCCCGTTCCCCGTGCCGCGCGCGGTTGGCGTTGCCACACAGGCGGCCCGGGCTCTGGGCATGGCTCACAAGCTGGGGATCGTGCACCGCGACATCAAGCCGGGCAACATCCTGCTGGCTCACGACGAACAGGGTCAGGAGATCGCCAAGGTTCTCGATTTCGGTATCGCGAAACTTCGCGAAGCCGCCGGCGGCGATCAGCCGGGCATGACCATGACCGGCATGGTCGTGGGCACGCCGCTCTACATGTCGCCGGAACAATTCATGGGCAAAAAGGCCGCCGGAGAAATTGACGGCCGCACGGATATTTATTCGCTCGGAGTTGTGCTCTATCAAATGGTGACGGCGCAATTGCCCTTTGAAGGCGACACTCCGTATTCCCTGATGATGCAGCACATGCAGGGAACCGTGCGCCCGCCGCACGAACTCGCTCCTGACCTTCACATTCCCGAATCGCTCTCGCGGATCATTCTGAAAGCCATCGACAAAGCACGAGAACAACGATTTCAAACCGCGGAAGAATTGATCGCGGCGCTGGATCAGGTAATTGCCGGCCCGCGAGTAACCGGTGCGGTAACAACAGGGCAGGCCGCAAACGCGGTCGTGGATAACGTTCAGACGGAAAGCACCCAAGCGGGGCAACCCGCGGTTATGAATGTGGCCCCGCCTTCGACAAGCGGCGCACAAATTCGCTCATCGCAAGTCTCTGCGGCCCCGCCCAAATCCGAATCTTCTCCTGCGCGGAATATAGCAGCTCCGCCACCCTCGGCCGCGCCGACGCCGTCTCAAGTCAGCGCTCAGGCTTCATCCTTAAGCGTAGCCGCCGCACAGTCGACCGATCCAGCGCTGGCGAGCAGCTACGCACAGCACGTGTTTGTGCCGCCGCGAAAAGTCCAACTGAAGCACGTCCTGGCCCTGATAGTCTTGGTTGTCGCGGGCGTGCTGGTCGCGGGCGTCGGATACTTGAAGTACCAATCCTTCCGGCGACTTCGAATCGAAAGCGTCGTTACCGGCAAACTGAATTCGTCGCCAACCTTGAGTCAAGCCGCAATCCGAGTGCAAGTCTCGGACGCTCGGGAAGTAATTTTGGACGGCAAGGTTCTGACGCAAGACGACTCGGCCACGGCAGGAAAAATGGCTGCGTCCGTGGAAGGCGTCACGAATGTGATCAATCGAATCGAATATCCTCCGCTGGTTCAAGCGGTGGTTCCAGTCGCGGCGACTCCCGAGTCTCTCATCAGCGCCGGAACGAAATTACTGGACGATGGGAAGTATGAAGATGCGATCGCTTCCTTTTCGAAAGCGACGGCCTTGGACCCCAACAATCAGGCCGCCAAAGACGCCTTGGATCGCGCGCGGCGAGCCCAGAAGACCGAGGACGAATTGCTTAAGAACCGTCGCTGAAGTTGAACTGCATCCGCAAATTTCTGGGTTCCTACCTGTGGACGCGCTCACCTCATTAAGTGCATCTGCAAGACGCCATCGTCACGAACCTTGACTGAATGCTTCTTTCGCCACTTGCGCCTCCACCTGATCGGCGCTGGCCTGCTGATCTTGCAAGGCCTTCTCCGCGCTCGCATCGGGCGGCGGCGGCGGAACATCCGAAGCGACAGGAGTGGCATCGGGGGCCTTCGGTAAACCACCCGTTCCTTGCTTCGATGAAAGATCTTTCATGCCGTTATCGAGCTGTTCCTGGAAATGATTGTGCATCTCCTGAAGATCGTCGACCGCGACGGCTACTTGTTTGCCTGCGGCGCAATCCGTTTTCTTACTGGCCGCGACACTCACGGTAACCTTCCGGTCGTCATCGGGTGTGTCGGTAATGCGGGTGATGACGTCACCTGCGCTGAGCTGGCATTCCTGGCCATCGCCGGTTACCGCTAAATCACTGGCTACGACGAACGTGCGCCGCGCCGGATCAAGCGCAGCGGGGACTTCTTCCGTGGCTGGGCTGGATGAGGACTGGGTGGACGAGGACTGGGTGGACGAGGACTGGGTGGACGAGGGCTGGGTGGACGAGGGCTGGGTGGTTTGCTGCCCGCCACCGGAATCAGCCGGCTTGGCCTCGGCCTGTTCCGCCGCCAGTTGCGCCTTCACTTCTTCCGCAATCGCCGCCTTCACTTCCGGGGTCAGCGTCACGCTGCCCGAACTTGCTGCTTGTGTATCGCCGGATCCCTGAGATGGCGCAGCGTCGTTTGATCCAGCATTCTCTGGCGCATTGCCCGCTGCCGCATTCGATGCTGCCTGCGCCTGATAAGCCGCCTGGAGGTTGGCCGCCAGCAGATAATCCGTCAGCCAGAATGCCGCCGAAGGGTAGGTCGGATACGGCGCGAAATACCCGCCGTAGTATCCGTACCATGGCGCCCCACCCCAGCCCCATCCGTAATACACTGGCGTCGCCCACGGATGGTACGCCCACCCGTAATATGCGGGCCCATAGTAGTAGGCTGGGTGGTAACCGTAATAGCAGCAATAACCATGGTATGAGTATGATCGGTATACCCTGGCGTAGGCCACATGATTGACAACCACCGTCCTCGACACATAAGTACGGCCACCACGCGTGACATAAGGACGCTGAACATAGCCTCTGCCTCTGCCCGTGGTTACGATGCGCGCTCCATTGTGCGTGCTCTCGATATGGCGGCTTCCGTTTAGGCCGTGATCGATCCGCATCCCGTTCCGATTAATCGAACGGATTTGGCCATTCGGGCGAATGCTCGCTGTACCGCCGCCTTTGAGTGAAACTTGTCTTCCAGGCACGGGCTTCATGGCGGCCTTGGTCACGTTCCCTCTCGGCGCGTTGCCACCTGTCCTTCCCATCGTCGAGCCGGAACCAGTTTTTCTCGGTGTGCTGTTCTTGCTGGCAGTTCCGGACCTGCCGGTACTAGTCGTGTGCGTACCCGTCGCCGGACGGTTGGTCGAAGGCTTCGACGTAGGAGCACGAGGGGTGCTGGCTTTGGGTGCTGGCGCTTTTGGAGCCGGCGGTGCCTTCTTCTGATCTCCCGCCAAACTGACAGCCGATCCGGCCAACCACAACAGCAGCAACAACACAAAACCCGCCTGAAAGCTCTTCTCACTGTTCCGCAGCAAATTCATGGGAAACAAACTCATGGAGAACTCCTGCTAAGACAAATCCCTCTCGAATGGTGACGGCGCTAACCGAAACGTTTCACTCCGCTTTCACTTGGTCCAGCCGGACGAGTTGTGCAGTCGCGGCCGTGCGATCTAGTCTTTTCGATTCATACTGGCGGTCACCGACGAGGATTTCGATGACTCCAGAGAACTATCTCACCTGCGGCGGTGGGGAGCGACCGCAATTTTGATGCTGGAGTCGGAGCAAGTCAAGAAAAAATTCCGGCTCAAACAAGCCAACGGCAATCGTCTCAGCGACTCCCGCGGTATAATCCTGCCTCGAGAATGAAATTCGGGGACAAGTACGAGTTGCTGGAGTCGCTCACCACCGGTGGCGTCGAAACCTTCATCGCCAATGACAAAGTCAGAGGCGAGCGGGTTCTGGTGCACATTCTGCATTGTGAGCCGCAGAAACCGAACCAGCCTACCGTGCACTGGGTTCTCGAGTCGTTTCGCCGTGTTGCCCCCGAACCCGTGGGGCTCGTACTCGAGACTGGCCGCTATAGTGGGACGCTTTACGCCTACGTTGTTTCCAGACTTCCGGAAAAAGTTACGTTGGATGCCTGGGTGAAGCAATATGAAGATCAAGCGCGAGATACGCAGGAGTTTCGCATCCCCACGACCCCAAGCCTGGAAAGCGAAGCCCCAACCGCGGAAGTAACCGAGAAAGAGCCCAAAGCTCTCGAACGTCCTCCAGGTCCGGTTACGCAACTGTTCCGTGAATTCGACCTGCAACCCAAGTCAGGTGCAAACCCTTCTCCATCGCGCGAACCAGTTTCGACCGAACCAGTTTCGAGCGAACCAGTTTCGAGCGAACCAGAGCACCCTTCGGCCCCTCTGTCGGGTGCGAGCAGTTGGGGAGACAAGTCCGGCATTCGACCTGCGGCTCCGCGGAATTCCGAGCCTGCAACGGTTTCCGTCCCACCAAGAATTCCATTCAGTATCGGCAATCCTTCTGAGGCTTTCCATCCCGAAAACATCGCCAAGAGCCTTCCGGCAGTCAGCGCTCAACCCGCCAAGCACGGCCCCAAGCCCGGGGAATTTACCAGCTTCTTTCAAGGACCGTTCCGCGGAGACAGGCCTTCGGAAACTCCGGCTCTCACGCCCAGGCAGGAACCTCCAAGAAAGAACGTTGGTGATTTCACCGCGATGTTTGGCCCAGTGAAGCCGCAGGCCGAAGAACCGCCTCCCTCAGCCGGAATGGCCGGAAACGAGCCGTCTGGCACGGGATTCACCGGCTGGTTCAGCCCCGACGTGCCCTCGCGGACTTCGAGTGCAACTTCGCCGCCTCCCTCGACAGGGCTACCCCGAGCCACAGTTGATCCGGTTCTTCCTCCGCCGACGAAGGAGCCAATGGTTCCTCCGTTTGCCCCGCCGTTTGTCGCGCCGGCGCCAGCGGTGTCAGTCCCGCCTGCTCCGCCGATTTTCCCGACTCCGTTGTCCATCAATCCGCCAATGCCCAAGCCGCCGACAGTCTCACCAACGTCTCTGCCATCCGCGGGTGCTACAAGCGCATTCTCTCGCCCAAACTTCGAGGGTACGCCAGTTCCATTACCGTCGGCCCCCAGCGGTCCAAGCGCATACACGCAAGTAATTTCCGTGAAACCCATGCCTCCGGCGGGCGACGCCGCACCGGCACAAAAAGCTGCGACCGCTTCGCCGTCCCTGCCCGCATTTGCGGCACCAGCCATGCCCGCTCCGCCGCCACCAACGCCGCCGCCCGCATCTGCCGCTGGAGCGACTCCTGCGCCTCAGGTCTCATACTGGCCGCTATTCCTGACACTGACGGTGCTTTTCTTTATTGCCGTTCTGCTGGTGCTCTACTTCGTTCTCAAGCGCTGAGTCGGAAGTCTCACCACTGCGGGTCGTACTGAGCGTTATCCGTTCTCAGGAGAAAGCTAAGAGCACGTCGCTGAGCGGGATCTCATGGCCAACCAATCCCGGCGCGTAGCCGAATTGCAAACGGCGGCTTTCAGTTCGCTTGGGGCAAGAGGATCAACAATTCGAGGGTGGGATTCGGAAGATCGCCCGGAACATAAGCCGCGAAATTTCTGGCACGGGTTACAGCCTCCCACGCAGGTCCCGATTGGTTCAACGCAAAATACTGATACTTCAATTTCACTGGAATCGCGCTGGGCGGATTGGTCAGATGGCGCAACTGAATTCCTGGTAAGGCCTGCCTCACCAGGTGCTCAATGTGCGTCGCCGAACAGACTTTCACCAGTTGTGGCACCTTCTGAATGATGGTTTCTTCGGTGGTTTCGGCGCTTAGCGCCAAATACATGCGCGTATTCGTCAGATACTTATCGTGGTCAATGGCTGTGGAGTAAATGGAGTCCTGCGCAAACTTCAGCGGCAGCGAAACCAGGTTCGTCGGCACTACCGTTTCCAGCAACAAGCGGAGCTTTTCATCGAGTTCCGAGAAAATCGGGCCCAGGGAATCGTGCACGTAGAGCGGCAGATCGCGTGGCCGGAGCTTGGGAGAAAATGTCGTGAGCGATCCTCCCAGCGCCACCATCGCCGCGTACAACTCCTCGGGATGACCCATCTTGCTCTCATACAGATGGGAAAATGCCGGGAAGTTGGAATTGACGGTATACAGCAACCAAAAGTTGGCTATATCGGAAGCGGTGAAATCGGCCAGGCTCTGGTTTTTCTGCCGCCGTCCGGCCGAAAGCTGCGTGCTGCGGGCCGAGAGTAACTCCACCAGGCCGCGTAACAATCCGACTAGATACTCGCTCGCGCCAATCTCGATCAGTGGTGGAATAAATCGAGGATTCAACTGATACGTGCCAGCCGCAGTTTTTTCCACGTTCGCAATGCGCAACACGGAAGAGCCTTCGCGGTTCTCCGAATCCGACAGCAGCCTCATATTCTTCCGCGCCACCTGGATCAATTTCTCGCTGCTGCCGGTATTTTCGTCGCGAAACTCGGTAACTTCCGCGAGATACCGCGTGCCTCCTTCCTTGCCGGTCGAAACATTCAATCCCCGTTGCCGATAGTCAGGAATCGCGAGGTACATATCGAGGCTCTTCACCCCGGGCTCGAAGAATTCTTCCAGCGATTTGGATGGCGGCGGGGGGTCGGCCTCCGGAATCTCGAAGAGCAGCCCGTCTGGAAAAATGCCGGTGGCGCGCGTCACTGCAAACTGCCCTTCCGCCAGCAGTTCCGCATTGATCGCCAGATCGCGAAAACCCCACGGACAGAACTTGAGCGCTTGTAGTCGAAAATTGAGCGCGTCCTCGATGAAGCGATCCTGCACCTGGAGATGTTGGGGCGTCAGGAATGTTCCCTTCGTCCACAGAACTGGCTTGAGCTGCTTCATAGAATCGCGGCGAGGAACACTTGGGCCGGCCCGGAACAACAATGCCAAGCCATTCTGGGCACGGTTGCCCACGATAGCAATTCCTGCGCCAGGAAGCAAAGGGCAAATCAGGATCGAAAAGTTTCGGAGCCCAAAATCCGCCGAGAAGGAATGGAATGCACGGGAAAGCCCCGAACTGCTGAATTTTAAGGATGCGACGCCGCCAGGAATGGACAGTCGTTTGTGCTGCTACCGGATTCGATGGAACTGGCTGGAGCGGTTATGCTTTCGCGTCGCCCGACTTCCACAGGCCTTCCATGAACTTGAGCCACTCTTGTGTTCTGGCGCGTAGCACGCGGGCTGCACTGCGGGAGAAAATCGCCAGGCCAAAATCGCCGCGCGCGCGGCGCAAAACCAATTGAATCTCTTCCCGCACTCCTTCCGAAATGGATGCTTCATTCTCCAACTCCTGAAGCAACTCGAACATGTCCGGCGCCGCGGCTATCAGGCTGGCATTACCGTTGGAATCTGCGTCCGCATCGACTGATGCCACCGGTTGCCCACATCGATCGATCACTCGCGACCACTTCTGGGGATCGATTCTCCACATTCCCGAGGTCAATTTGATTTTCGCCATACCCTACCCTCCAGAAGGTCCACCTTCTGTGTATCTATCTATCAATAGTGTAGGATGCTAGGGCTGGCAGCAACGTTACTAAGGTTCTTTCCGGGTTAACGGGAGGGGTTCCCTCCAGGCGAAGCTATGAAAACGAATCGGCCCTTGGTTTCTGCGGCATGATTTCCGGGCCCGACGCAAATCTGGAGCATTTATTGTAATCTTCGCTCAAGCGCCCAGTGACAAATACCCAGTGCCCCGAGCAGGCAAGTTATCGCGGCACTGGCTGCTCCTAGTGCAACGAAATCCCCATGGAAAATTCCTGACCAGGAAAGCAGGATCGGTTCGGTCTGACGATAGCCTTGTAACCCGTAAAACAAAGCAACCACTGCCAGTACCACGCACCATCGGCGAATCCGCATTGGGTTGAGAAGGTAGATAATTCCTGCCGTTAACCACAGACAACCGGCAACTGCATACTGCCAAACCACTTGGGGCAGGGGATCATTGGCGCTGACATTCTGGGCCCCGCGGAACATTGCGGCGAAGGACGATGCGGTAGCAAAGCAACACAGGCTTTGGAGCGCAAACAGGAATCCGATTAGGACAGCGACAATTCCACTGATTCTTCGACTCATGTTGTTACGGAGCCATCGCCGCTGCTTTCGCAAAAAGCGCCGCAGCGGCGGAGAACGAAAGCGGCGATTCCACAGTTCCGGCTCCAAATGTGGCGGCATCCTTAACCACATCGACAATGATGATCGCGGTCCCGGCAACCACCAGAGCGTCGGCAAGATTTCGAGTCCAGAAACTAGGCCTTGGCCGGAGGGGTACCGCTGCCGGCTCGGGCTCGGGCATTGGTTCCGCGCTCGGGGGAGCGCCGGGGCCCTTGAGGATTACTTCCAATTCGAACCCGAAAGTGCCGCTAAAGGTAATTTTTCCGAATTCGCCCTGGATGCCGCGCGGCTTATAAGAATATTTCAGGCGATTGGGCGGGATCGGTTCAAATTGGGTGACTACGAACACTTGTCCATCCAGCTTGGCAGCCACGGCCAAGTTACAGGACAATTGTGCAGCCTTGGTCTGCGAATTGAATCCAACCTTCACCTGTCCCAACAGATTTCCGAACTCCGAGTCGTATTGGGTTTTCAGTTTTCCAGTCAGCGTTCCTCTTTGGCTGAGCTCTACTTCCGTCATCTTTCCTTTCAGTTGGAGGCTCACTTCCCCAATAAACCGTAGCACCATATCCACTTCCCAGCTCGACAACGTAATGGCTGCCAAATCGTCGAATTTGTATCGAACCGCGGGCGGCAGCACCGCGAGAGCGAGGGAGGTGCCTGTCCCGCGCACCATACTGATCGCCTGCTGAAGGTGCCCCTGGGGCATCGCGGCCGGTGTCACGGTTTGCCCGGGTTTGGCGCTCTTTGGCACGGCACCCGAATCTACCGCGTTAGGGGCATCGAGGCGGAACGGCGGCGTGGGATTGGTTCCAACCGAATGCGGGGTCTTGGCTGCGCCAGCGGCGCCGTGCCCGGGATGCGCAGAGTGAGGATGATAGCGGTGTGCGTGAACCGGTTCCAGGCGAAGCGTCATCCCAATCAGAATCAGGTCGGGATCGGGTAGTTGGTTGACCTCGGCGATCTCAGGCCACACCGTTGGATTGCCGTATTGGGCCTGCGCAATCTTCCAAAGACAATCCCCTTCGACGACTCTATATTTCGTAACTTTGGGTTTTAGCATTCGCTTCCTCACCAGTGCGCATCAGGTTGAGAACCTATCTCTTCTACGAAGAGAGAAGGGAGCGTCCAGCCCGAAAAACCCAGGGCAAGTCTCCGATCCTTTCCATTGCATTCACTTCCAACTTTGCTAAAATGCCGTGCAACCGGCTGGCAGGAGGTTCTCATATGCCGATGCAAGTTTGCATGGGGGCATCCATGATGTGCACCATGGGGATGGCTCCAAGCACGCTCATGGTTCTGCCCATCAACCGCGTCATGACCGACGAAGTTCCTGACGCCAACATCATGGACTATATTCCGCTGGTAAACATCATGCCCTTCGGCATGTGCATGTCGCCGGCGAACCCCATGGTAGCGGCGGCTACCGCAGCCGCCATGGGCGTCCTTACTCCCATGCCCTGCATTCCGGCCACCACCTCGCCCTGGGTGCCCGGAGCTCCGACCGTAATGCTCGGCAACATGCCCACTCTCGACAATACTTCGATGAACATGTGCATGTGGGCCGGCGTCATCACTTTCGTCACTCCCGGCGAGTTCACGGTGATGGTGCCGTAGTCAATTCAACTTCGTACCCTTGCTGCCGTCGTCGGCCGTATCGGGATCGTTGGGATCGGTCGGAGAATCAGGACTGTCCGGCGACCCGGCGCTGGGGTCACTGGTACTGGCCGGAGAACTACCGCTGTTGATGTAAGCAAAGGGGGTTCCTGTGACGTACACGCCCGTGGGTCCGATGTCGATAGAGTTGGCGCCCGAACTGAGCGTGATTCCCAGCGGACATTCAATCACGATGCCCGTCTCTGCACTGAGATGGATACTCATCGCGGTCATCGCGTAACCCATAGTGATGGAGTCGTCTTTTCCCCCTGTCACCGACAGCGATACATTGCCGGTTACACTCTCGCTCTGGTTGCCGGTCACACTGAGCGAGACATTCCCGGTAACACTTTCTTTCTGATCGCCCGTTACGTTGAGCGATTTGTTGCCGGTCACGCTCTCCATCTGATTTCCGCCAACGTTCAGCGACATATCGGTGTCGATCTTTTCAAAATGGCTGCCCTGTACATGCAGATGCTTGTCGGTCTGGATCTGCTCGACCTGGTTCGTGGTCACGATGAGATGCCGGTTGGCGCCAATGAATTCCCGCGAGTCGTTTTCCACGCGTAGGTCCATATCTTTCTCGGCATTCATGAAGATCTGTTCCTGCCCCTTCAGATCTTCGAAACGAAGTTCGTTGTAGTTGGATGTGCCTCCGCCTTTGGAACTGCGCGACATGAAGGTGCTGCGCGTTTGGTAATCCGGCAGAGTATACGGCGGCATCTGGTTCGCGTTGTAGACCCGTCCGGTGATGACCGGACGGTCCGGATCACCTTCCAGAAAGCTGACCAGCACTTCCTGTCCGATGCGCGGAATCCACATCGCTCCCCAGTTTCCGCCGGCCCACGGTTGAGAGGTACGAATCCAGCAGGAGCTGTTCTCGTTCTGTTGTCCCAACCGGTCCCAGTAGAACTGCACGATGACGCGCCCGTATTGGTCGACCCAGATTTCCTCACCCGCTTTTCCCACCACCAACGCCGGTTGCGGTCCCTGCACAAATGGCTTTGGCGTTATTCGCGCGGGACGATAAGTTACCGATGCGGGAATGCAGCTGAAATTGTTGGAATATTCTTCCGTCCCCTCTTTGTCGCCGGTGTACGTTTGCCCTACCGTCGCAAAGTGCCGAACTTCGGTGACCACGTAGTTGGTGTTCTGGTCATCGCGATAGTGGTTCTGCAATTCGAACGAATAGCCCGACACCAGGCCGCGACAGTTTCCCGTCCCAGTCACCACCATGTAAACCGCCTCCTCTTCCTGCATGCGCACCTTGGCCACCGTGTCGCCCTCATCCTTGGTGGTGTGCAGTCCAGGGTAGTCGAACAGTTCCAGCGGTTGACTGGCAGAGAGGTCGATCACGGTCGGGTCGTTCGCCAGCAAGCTCGTGGAAGGAGTGGTGAAATTATAGTCGGTGACCGTGTATTTCCCGGTCCTCACTTCCTGCCCGACGTGCCAGTTGTCGATCGCTTCGGCATCTTCGAGGCCGCCGACCTGCGTGTCGTAACTGATCGGCGAACTGGGGCACGCCGGAAGCGTACTGGATTGGTCGGCGAGCACCATCGTGTGTTTGCCTTCCGTGGTGTGATCGAAGTAATAGAAAATGCCAAACTCTTCCATCAGCCGCGAAACGAAGTTGAACGAAGTCTCGCGATACTGCACGCAATATTCGAGCTCAGGGTAGCTGCCCGTAAGGTTGAGTCGGAAATCATTGAAATCGAAAAGATTGAACACCTCGCTAATAATGTCATTCACCGCGAGGTTCTGAAAAATACGGCAATCCGCCTGCCGCGTCAAAAACCATAACCACGGGACAACCTGCGCGCGGTAATGCGTGAACATCCGGTCGTCGGTGTCCCCTTGCGTAAAACGGCTCACGTAGCCGCTGATATAGCGCGGCGTGCCATCTGGAAGCTGGATCGTGATGGAGACTTTCTGCCCGACGATACTGTCGAAGGCAATGGAATCGTTATCGTAGGCCAGCAGATCCAATTCGTAATTGAAGAGCCGCGAAATCCCCTCGTATCCCGTCAATTGCTGCAACAGGAGCACATCTTTTCCCAGCGGAGTATCGAGGGCAATCAGACGGTCATCTTGTGTGTAAGTGTTGTCGTCCGGCACGAAGCGGTCCTTCCCTGACTACTTGCAAGACATGCAGGATATTGATAGGCGAAGCTATCGATAATCGAATGCCCCATCGGCGCTAATGCCAACATGAATTCGCTCCATCGGCTCATTCGCCGCCATCCGTCCCAAAAGCTGTCGCGAAATGTCGGGCAGCAGCGTGTTGGTGAGAATGTTATCCACATTGCGCGCGCCACTTTCTACTTCCGTACAGCGACTCGCAACCGCGTCTACCAGCGCGCCATCGAAGGTCATCTCGATTTTGTGATTTTCCTGCATGCGGCGCTGAATCTTTCCCAGCTTCAGCCGGATAATCTGCTTCAGATTTTCGTCGCGAATGGGGAAGTACGGAATCAGCACCATGCGACCCAGAAATGCCGGCTTGAAAATCTTATTGAGTTCCGGCTTCAGCGCTTTCACCAGGCCTTCGGGCCCCGGCATTGTCTCGGGGTCGGCACACAGTTTCGCCATGGTGTCAGTGCCTGCATTGGTCGTGAGAATGATAATCGTGTTCTTGAAATCGATTTCGCGGCCCTCGCCGTCTTCCATGTGTCCCTTGTCGAAGACCTGGTAGAAAAGCTCAAGCACATCGGGATGCGCTTTCTCGACTTCATCGAGCAGCACCACCGAATACGGCCGGCGCCTGACTGCCTCGGTCAGTACCCCACCTTCGCCATATCCCACGTAGCCCGGAGGCGAACCCTTCAGCGTCGACACGGTATGCGCTTCCTGGAACTCCGACATGTTGATCGTGATCAGATTTCTCTCACCGCCGTACAGAAGATCGGAGAGCGCCAGTGCGGTTTCGGTCTTGCCCACTCCGCTGGGCCCGACCAGCATGAAAACTCCGATTGGCTTGTTGGGATCGTCGAGACGCGCACGCGAGGTCGAGATGCGCTGGCTGATGATTTCGAGCGCGTGGATCTGCCCAATCACGCGCTGGCCCAAAAAGTTCGGCAGAGAAAGGATCGTAGAAATTTCGTCCTTCATCATTTTGCCGACGGGAATTCCCGTCCAGGCCGAGATCACTTCGCCGACCAGCTGAGCATCGACGGCGACGCGGATCATCGGAGACTCGCCCTGCAACACTGCTAAATCACTCTCGGCCTGCGCTAATTGAGCGCGCATGGCGGTTACATCCACGGCCTTGGGGGCTTCTTCGACCGCGGTCGCCGTGCTAGAGGATGACGAAGCAGCAGAGGCTGGAGCTGTAGCAGCATCGCCCGGAGCGGTTGACCCTGAGGGCCCGGTCGCGACTCCAGGTATTTCGGCATGTGCAGCGGCGTTGCCATTCTGGGCAGCCGCGCCCTCGAGTTGCGACCGCAAGTCGCGAATCGTCGTCACCAGGTCGCGTTCTTTCTCAAAACGGGTTCGTAAGCCGGCCAGACGCGATTCGATTTCCGCGCTCTTCGTGGCAATTTCCTGCAGTCTCTCGCGATGGTCTGTGCCCACCAAGGCTTCCCGTTCCAGAATGCGTTTCTGCACCGCGAAATCGTCGATCTGCCGAACGCTGTCTTCAATGGCAGGCGGAGTTGCGCTTTGTCCCAGCGCCAACCGCGCACACGCCGTGTCGAGCACGCTCACCGCTTTGTCGGGCAACTGCCTACCCGCGAGATAGCGGTGTGAAAGATGCACGGCGGCATTCAATCCCTCATCCAAAATGCGGACCTTATGGTGCTTCTCCAGCGACGGGACAATGCCGCGCAGCATGGTCATACATTGCATCTCAACCGGCTCTTCCACCTTTACGACTTGGAAACGGCGAGCCAGCGCAGGATCTTTCTCGAAGTATTTCTTGTATTCCGACCAGGTCGTGGCGGCGATGGTGCGCAACTCGCCGCGCGCCAGCGCCGGCTTCAATAGATTCGCCGCATCTCCCTGCCCCGCCTGCCCGCCCGCTCCGATCATGGTGTGGGCTTCGTCGATGAACAGAATGATCGGAATGGGCGATGCCTTCACTTCTTCGATCAGGCCCTTCAGTCGATTTTCAAATTCACCTTTAATACCCGCTCCCGCTTGCAGGAGAGCCAGATCAAGAGTGCGCACCGTGACATTGCGCAGCGGCGGAGGCACATCGCCGTCGGCGACGCGCAGCGCAAAGCCTTCTACCACGGCGGTCTTCCCCACTCCCGCTTCGCCGGTAAGAATCGGGTTATTCTGCCGACGCCGCATCAGGATGTCGACCACCTGGCGAATCTCAAAATCGCGCCCCAGCACTGGATCAATCTTCCCGGTCTTGGCTTTCTCCGTGAGATTGATAGTGAACTGGTCAAGATTGGGAGTCTTGCCGCCGGGGCGCGACGCGTTCGCAGAGGCACCCGGGGCCGCCGCCGCGGCAACTGCTGCCGCTGCCTGTTCCTCCTCGATCGAATTCCCGACGATGGAGGCGAAGTCCTTGCGTAACTCATCCGCCTGAATCTTCTGAAATTCGCGGCTCACCTCGCGCATCAGCCGCACCAATTCGTCATGTGTCGCCAGCGCGAGAATGGTGAAGCCGGTGCGCACCTGCGCAGCGCTGTAGTCGATCGAGCCGATCGTCCAGGCCTCAATCAGCATTCTCATAACCGTCGGACTTAAAGAGGGCGTCCGTGCGTTGCCCGTTTTCAGCTTGTCCAGCGCCCGCGCCAGTTCCGCAGAAAATCTCGAGGTATCGACTTCGAAGTGTTTGAAAATCGCGGCCGCGTCGTTGTCCGTCGAATCCAGCAATCTCGTCAGGTAGTGCTCGACTTCGACGTCATAGTGCCTGCGCGCCAGGCAGAACGATGCCGCTGCATCCAGCGTCGCGCGTGTAGAATCGTTCAACTTTCCGATTAAAGATTTCAGGTTCATGGCGTCACCCTTCTGCTGCTTTCAGCGCCAGCACGGTATCGTCCGGGTCGCGGTTGAAGGGAACAGACTTCACCCACGACACCCAGCCTAATTGCGGACCAGATACGCCTTCCGCCCCCAACGTGCAGGCCGGGACCTGCTCGCGTTCCAAAATCAATTGCACTTCGAAATCCCATTCGTCGTTCGAAAAAAAACGCACCCAGGCCTGCAGCGTTTCCCAAGCCGAGCCATCGGGAAGAAAATCCGCATAGCGCTCCAGCGACAACGGACCCAGAACCACGCGCACCTTCGACTGCTGGTTCCACACCTCGTCGCCCACGACTGCGCCAAAGCCGAGTTCATCGCTCTCGCTTTTGCCGTCTGAAAAGCGGCACTGCGTCTCGCGATCCAGGCGATACCAGCCTCCCGCGAATTGCTCAATCGCAACCGGTACTTCGAAATAGTCCGCCAGAATCTGTTGCAACGCCTGCGCCGATCGCGGCCGCTGCGCCAGCAAGCCGGCATAATAAATCAGCGTGTCATCGGTCACCGCTTGGCGATCGCGCAGACCATCCGTACCCAATCCCAGCAGGCTCAGCAAATGGCGCGAAAATAAATCGCGCTCGCCCTCTTCGCATGCCACATCGAAGCGATATTTTCTCCACGCCCGGTAAAACAGCGAGATCATCCGGTGATTGAAAATGTCCAGAAAATCCCGAGGAGCCGAATCGTTGAACCGCAACCGCTCAATGAGCAGGGTCGTATAAGGGTTGGGCAGAACCCCCTCGGGACCGGTCAAGCCCATGAAATTGACCGTCATGTGCGCTGGCTTCTGCTCAGGCCACTCCATTCCCTGGATCTGGCTGGCCGGAAACGCTAGCGAGGGATTCGCTCCAAAGCGCGCCACTTCGGTTTCCGGATGCGCGAATTGGCCCACTGAAGTCCGCTCCGGTAAAAACCGCTCCAGCAGACGCACGGCCTGGAAGAAGTCGAAGGAGAAAGGCTCGCGACGGAGCTTCTCGGCGACTTCGGACAGAGCTAGATCAGGAGCGGCTCGATCTGATGAAGCTTGATCCGACAATGCTTGCTCGGGTGCCGCCGCATCAACCGCCGTTAAATTAGTACCGACTGTCCTGCTCTCGGTGCCCACTCTTCCAACGGCTCCTTTCTCTGCCGGCTGCGCGCCACCAGTTGGCTGAAACTGTTCATCGAGACATACAGACCCAGAAATTTTTCGAGCACGCTGGCAAATAAGTAAGCGCCGCCGCCGCTGAATTGCTCTTCATCGAATTCAATTTCCACCCGCGTCCCGCGGGCGAAACCGATTCCGTGTTCTGAGATCACTCGCGTGAAGTGCCGCTTCGCATCTACAGTGGTGATTCCGCCAATCTGCTTTTTTGTATCCGGCGAATCGGAGAAATCGTATAGCTCGAGAATCTTTTGCAGCGCTTCCTTGCCGTCTTCCACAATCGAAAGATAGTTCAGCGACAAATGCGAGATCAGGCACCACAGCGTCTTACCATCCAACGGAGGGCGCAGCGTTCGCGTCGGCTTATGCAGCGCCACTATGCGCTTGATCGCCGCCCCTCCCGTCATTTCGAAATCGCCGTTCTCGCTGCCGAAGGGTAGACGCGTAACGAGGTCGCGATTCGTACAGGTACTCCGCACCGTCACCGTGTCGAAGTCAAGCTGCATCGGACGAGCGGAAAGATCGACCAGCGACAGGAATACATCCGTGCCCTCATCGCCCTTGCGCGTCGAAGCCGAGCGGGTCACGTACCAGTACGCCGGAGTCGTGCCCTGCACCACGTGCTTCTCCGAATAAAGTGGGTGATACCGTACCGTTTCATGTGTCTCCGCGTCGGTGCTGACCACTTCGTCGACGGAATAAACTTCCATGGTTTGCCGGCGCCGCGCGTCGGGCACAATCGGATACTGATAACGCGTCTGGTCTACCAAAATCGGCTCGGCGGTCTGCGCGAATAGATTGATGATCGGCGTGCATCCCAGGCGGAGCGTCTTGGCATTCACAGCCACTTCCAGGCGCTGATGGCGGCCATCCTGTTCAAACGGCGAGATCATAAACAGAAGCTCGGCCTTCGTCGTGAGCCCCGCGCGCTGTAATTCCGAAAGCCCTTTCAGCCTCATGAAGAAGAATTTCTCGGGGAACGCAAAATACTCCTGCAACAGCCTGTATCCCACAAATGATCGCCTGGGATACTGCAATACGTCTTCGTCTTCTCCGAAACCCATCGGTTGCAGATTCCGCACCGGAATCTCGCGCACGGGCGCCTTCGGATTCGCGGGATCGCGTAGCAGAATCCGAACGCAGTTTCGGCACAGCAATTCATACAGTCCGTGCACCACTGCGCTCTCGCCGTTCAGGTAAAACGCCAGCGTCTCGAGGTCGAGTTTTTCGAAGGACACGTCGGGAAAGCATTCGAGCTCGACTCGCAGGACGGCGGCCTCGGAGGCGCGCAACGCAGGGCGTATGCGGTCCGGAGTCATCCACTGAGCCTGGGAAACTTTGAAGGGCCACAACGTGCATTCGTAGGACGTTCGGAATTTGCACGGTACTCCTTCCACGGGACGCGAATACAGAACCGTTCCCTTCGGAATCTTCAGGCTGCTGGTCATCTTGCCCTGTTCCGAGTCCGTATGGAACTGCGCCACGGTCATCGACGGCACTGGCCTCAGATAATGCGGATAAAGAATGTTCAGGAGCGCTTCGGTGATCTGGGGAAAGTCGTCGTCGATGCGCAGATGCACCCGCGCCGCCAGCAAAGCAAACGCTTCCAGCATCCGCTCCGCATGCGGATCTTCGCAGCGGTCCGGTTCGAGTACCAGGCGCGACGCAATCTTAGGATACTTGTCGGCGAACTCGGCTCCGATCTGGCGCAGAAACGTGAGCTCACTCTCGTAGTAATTTCTTAGCTCATTGCGCAAGGTCAGCCCCCTTGATTTCGTACTCGCCCTTGCCGAGTTCGAGGACCGTATCGAAACGCACAGGCTCTGGCGCGGGGTCCATGCAAAGCAGCCCTTCGATCACGAATTTCAAAATCCGATCGCGGCCCTGCACTTGCTCCATGCGAACTTTGGGGCGCTTCAGGCGAGGCTCGAAGATGGTGATTGCAGCTTCCATGTCACGCAGCAGATCGCTATGGTCGCGGGTCGACAGGACCGACTTGGAAGAAATGTCCGCGAACCCGTAGTGGTAAACCGAGCGAACGGTCTCACGCGCCGAGTCCGCAGCAGGTTCGATCGTCTTTCTGGTATTGAGCAGCCATTCTAGGTCGCGCTTCAGTCCCAGTTTCAACTCGCGCAACGACTGCGCGCGGGTAAAGGGAATCTCCGAGCGATTTTTGGGATCGCGGTCGATCAGCCGGTCGAGCACCGAGAGCGTAACCGGTCCGTTGGCATCGCGCCTGGCCATGACTTACTTCCCATCTCCCAGCGCCTGGGCCGGATCGAGCCGGCAGATGCGCTCGAATAGTTTTTGCTGCTGGGCCTTGTCCGCCTGAATCTTGGTGCTCATTTTCATAATGGTGGCCAACGCGCTCGCCACCACACCCGGGTCCTCCCACTCATCAAGCTTGTGCAGTTCGATGGCTGCAGCCAGATCATCCAAAATCGGCTGCGCGACGTTGCCTTTGTTGGTAGAAGCGCAAATCTGGACGAGCTGCATTCGCCGTCGGAAGCGTTCGCGGCCTGAGCGTTTGCGCACAATATCCTGTTGCAATATTTCGAATGCCTTCCGCTCCTGGCCTTCGCGCAAGAATTGCAGCGCGGAAACATAAGCGTCGGTCGATTGTCCCGGCCATCGTGACGCCGCTCCGTTGGAATTTGCTGAGCCTGTCAATTCGGCTTCAACAACTGGCTTCTGTTCGGCTGGCGATTGGCTTAGAGATATCAGCCAGGCCCGTGTCTCCGCATTCGCCGCCGGGGTTTCGTCCATGAGAGTGGCATCGAGCAGCTGTGGAATATCGGCGATCAGCGCTTTCAACTCCGAGCGAATCGCCCGGGCAATCGCTTCATAGCCGCTGCCCAGACCATCGCATGCTTCTACCACGAAGCGCTGGAGGTCGAGCCAGGCGCGGCTGCACGGAAGCGCCATCGCACTCTCGGCGGCTTCCAGCAACTGATCGTACTTTTTATCCAGCAATAGCCTTTTCAAATGCCGGCGCAATTCGGTTGGAGGAGCTTCCAGCCGCGTCGGATCCGCCAGGTCAACGGCCGCACGCAATTCTCCCCAACGCAGACCGCGTAGCATCAAGTACGAGGCCGGGCTCTGAGGCTCGCGCCGCCGCAGAAATGCAGCGGCCTCAGCCACTTTGCGAATCGCATCGATTCGGTCGGGAGGTTCCGACGAACTATCCAGCGAAATCAGAACCCCAGTTCGAACTGGACTCGATCCCCCGCTCGCAGCCGCAGCCGAACCGTCGGCCGCCGCGCCTTCAGCAATCTCGGCGGTGGGAACCACTTCCACCGGATCTGGTTCCTTCTCGCGCTTCTTCTCCAGAAAGCCGTGAATGAGATGTCGGGTTGCGGTCAGCGCCGTCTCCAACTTGCCGAACGATGGCCCCTCATCGCCGAACTTGGGATCGCACGATTTTTTGAGCTGAGCCAGCGTTTCGATGCAACCGTCGAGATCTTTCTCCGCCTGCGCATAAAACTTCTTCGGCGTTTCCTCGAAGGTTCGATCAAAAATTTCCGGGGTGAGCTTCCCTTCCTTGACAGCGGCTGCCCGCCTCTTTTTGGCATCGTCCGCTTTGGCTTGATCTTCGTAGCCAACATCGCGAGACTGTTGGTAATCGAGCAAACCGTAGGAGGCTTTTTCGACCATCGGAACCAGCTTCACGGGAATTTCCAACTTACTGCCGATAAATCCCAATGGAGCGCCGCGCGACGAGGAGTCTTCGTCCTCCAGTTCCGGATACAGCGTGTCCCAGAATTTCTCGATGAGGCCGTGGCAGAGCGCCAGTCCGCCGCGCAGTCCACCAAAACCATTTTTCTTCAGCATGGCCTCGGTGAGCCACGCGGCAATTTGCAAGTCTTTGCTTTTGTTGGTGAGGGCGTCGGTGGACAGCTTGATGACCGAACTATTGTCGGCGACTTTGCGGTCGCGCTCGGTCATCCCCGGCGGGGGCTGATCTTCCTCCCTGCGAGCCTCTTTGATTTTGTCGTAAATGGGATCGTAGCGAAGGTTTGCGCCACTGGGATTCGGCCCCTCGATAGGATTCAGCAGTTCGTCGGGAAAAGGCATGATGGATCAGGCGGCCACGGCAGCGGAATCGAACTCGAGCGCGCGCAACTCCAAAAACGGAATTTCCTCATCGTCCACCAGCCACATCTTCTGGCCCACGGGAATCTGCTCGTCGTAGCCTTGCTGCGACTCCCAAACCGTTGCCCGCCCCAGGCGCACAATCTCATCGGCGTGCTTCCACGAAAATGGCGCTAACACCGGAAGCAAAACTTCGCCCAGTTCCGCGCCCTTGAATGACGAATTGGTGCGGACGGCTGCCGGCGTCCATAAAAGATCGCGCAACCGCTTCGGCGGCTGGATGTGAATCGATGCGATGTGTTCGAAGGGCAGCAGGAGATAATTTCCGGCAGCGTAAAGTTCAAGCCTGGGCCCAATCCGCGGGTCTGCGTCGGTGAGCGATTCGAACTGCTTTCCGTTGAACATGCCGACCGTGGCCGTTCCCGCAGGTTCTGCCGCGGCTGCGGGCGCGCTGTTGGCAAACAAATCCTGACGTTGCCGATCGGCGTACAAAGCGCTGCGATACAGCATGACGCCGATTTCACTCGATGGCCCGGCTTGGCCTAGAACTTCGAGTTGCTTGTCCGCTCGGGCGTATTCGCCCGCAAAGCAGAGCAACTCAAAGAGAAAAGTTCGTCGACGGGCGTCGATCGGGTTTTCGCGAACCTCCGCGCCCAAGGCGGTAATCGCCTCCGACAACCGGCCCGCCCGATATAGTTCCTGCGCATTCATAGCCCACCCGCTATTGCAATTAAGGCGAGGCACCTCCGGGCGCGGCTCACATGTACCGAGCAAGACCCGCCCTGAAGATGCCTCGCGTATTCCAACTTCCAGGTTACAACCGCCAAACACTTGCCAAGCCAGTCTCGCCCAGCTATGTCTGTTGCGTCAGGCGGATGTCGTAAGTCGCGGCACCGGCCTGGGTAACCGCGCCGGAATCCGTGTCTTGCGTGCTGTACTGGAACTCCACCTTGGCGTACGCAAAGCTGACGCTTTGGGATGGCACTCCTGACGATCCGCCGCCCGTACTATGACTGGTGATGTAGCAATCGGACATGTCCACCTCGATGTAGGTGAACGGTGTGGCGGCGCCCGTCGACTTGCGGCTGATAAAGGTGCACGTGTCGATGTGCGTGCCGTTGTAGAGATTCTTCAGAATCTGGTAGCTGGAGGAATCCAGGTCGCAGGTAAAGCTGAAGTCCGACAACGAACACTTGCCCGCGGACAGACCGCCTCCGCCCACATCGGCGGGATTGGATGCCCCAAACGAAAAACTGCTAAGTTCAATGTAGCCATCTGAGCCGGGGTCAGGCGTAAGGCCCTGCGCCGCCGACTCTCCCTTTACCCCTTTGATCCAAAGATAGTGATCGCCTGGCATTTTGCTTTCCTCCTGATTCGACCTGCTGAATTCAAGACCCGCTGGGGGCCTTGGTTATCGAGACTTTGTTTATCGAGACTTTGTTTATCGAGACTTCGTTTATCGAGACTTCGTTTATCCAGACTTGTTTAGCGAGCCCTGTTTAAAACGCCCACGAACGGATTTACTTACTTTGCTGCCGCCGGCAACTCCGCCACCAACCGGAGAGATACACTCAATTCGTCGAGCTGGAAGTGAGGCCGCAGATAAGCGATCGCACGATAAACTCCGGGCTTGCCTTTGACTTCCTCCACATCCACCCTCGCTTCGCGCAAGGGGAACTTGGCTTTGGTCGTCTGGGTAGCCTTGTCGTCTTGCGTGACATACTGGCCGATCCAGCGATTCAGGAAGCGCCAGCAATCGTCGCGTGACATGAAGCCGCCGATTTTATCGCGCATCATCGCCTTCAGGTAATGGGCAAAACGGCAGGTCGCCATCATGTACGGCAACTGCGCCGAAATCCGCGCATTGGCCGTCGCCGCATCGCTGTCATACAGTTTGGGCTTGTTGCAGGACTGGATGCTGAAGAACGCAGCCTTGTCCGTGCCTTTGCAGTGGACCAAAGAAACCAGCCCTTGATCCGCCAGTTCTTTTTCGCGGCGATCGGTGATGGCAATCTCGGTCGGGCACTTCAAAGCGACATCGCCTTCGTCGGTGCGGAAGGTATGCGAAGGAAGTCCGTCGACCAGACCGCCGCCTTCGACGCCGCGAATCGCGACGCACCATCCGTAAGTGGCGAACGCCTGCGTCATCTTCGAGGCCAGCGCAAAAGCCGCGTTGCCCCACAGATACTTCGAGTGATCCGTGCCGTCCACGCCCTCTTCGAAGTTGAATCCCTCCACCGGCGCAGTATCTCTGCCATACGGCAGACGCATCAAGACCCGCGGGCAAGTCAGGCAGACATACTTAGAGTCTTCGCTCTCGCGGAATCCCTTCCACTTGGCGTACTCGGTGCTGTCAAAGATCTTGGCGATATCCCGCGGCTGATCCAGATTGGTGAAACTGTCCATGTTCAGCAACTCTGAGGAAGCCGCCGACAGGAAAGGCGCGTGAGCCGATGCCGCCACCTGGGAGACCTTCTCCAGCAATTCCAAATCTTCCGGATGCTTGCTGAACTCATAATCGCCCACCAGGGCGCCGAACGGTTCGCCGCCAAACAGTCCGTACTCTTCTTCGTAAACCTTCTTGAACATCGCGCTTTGATCGAATTCAGGCGCCCGCTGCAAGTCGCGCAGCAAGTCCTTCTTCGAGGCGTTCAGGATACGAATCTTCAACTGACTGCCGGTTTCCGACTGGTCCAGCAAATACTTCAGTCCGCGCCAGGTGGACTCCAGTTTCTGGAACTGCGCATTGTGCAGGACTTCGTTTAACTGGAGCGAAATCAAATGATCGATCTGCGCTACGCGCGCGGAAATCATCTGGTCGGCGTCGCGCCCCAGCGTCATCGAACCTTCCAGCACCTGGGCCACGAATTCCTTGATCAGCCCCTTGCCACGCTCCCGCGCACTCGCATCGCTGAATCGCCCCTGTTCCACGATCTGGTCGAGAAGGCTCGACGGAGCAGCCTGTTCTACTACGGCTGTACTACCAGCTATTTTCTCAGTCTCAGGCATTGGGTTCTCCCTTCCCGACTTCGGATTTCAGTTTGTCGAGCTTGTCGGTTTTGCTCACCGCATCGAGCAAAGCCTCGTCCAGTTTGTCGTTCGTCTGGAGCGTGCCCTTCAGATCGTTGAGCCGCGTGCGCAGGTCGAGCAACTCCTTCAACGGTTTTACTTGCCGCGCTACTTGCTCGGGTTCGAAATCTTCCAGGCTCTTGAACTTCAGATCGACGCGTATTTGGCCGGCATTCGAGTCTTCGCTCAACTTGTTTTCCACCGCAAACGACAAATGTGGTTTCATGCTTTCCAGCACGGAATCGAAGTTGTCAGGGGTAACTTCGACGAACCGGCGTTCCTTCAACTTGGGTAGTGGTTGTTCGGGTTGGCCGGTGAAGTCGCCCAGGACTCCCACGACGAACGGCAGTTCTTTAATCTCAATCGCGCCGCCGGTTTCCACATCGTAGGTGATCTGTACGCGAGGCGGACGCACCCGATCTAATTTGTGCTGCGTGCTCGGTTTTGCCATGTTATCTCCCTACTTCTTCGCGTTTTCGAGGAAGTACTGAATTAGACGCTTGTTTTAATTCCGGTATTGCAGGCGACCGGGGAACGATACGGTCCAGGAAAACTTCTCGCCAAAGGGCCGTACGGGTCGTAGGTGCAACGGTTTATCACAAGCCCCAACCGCAGTCAAGCACCAAGACGTTTTTTATTGGATTCCAGAACTGTTTGCGGAATCGGCCACTCCCCATCAGCCTCTACACACGCTGAATAGTGTTTGTAATCCTGCGAACGTTGCATCCGGGCTCCGCTATTTCACCCACCGTCCCGCCAGGCCCCGCGCTGGATCGGCGACCGATTGAAATCTCGCCACGCGCACCAGGTCCCGGTCCTTGAACGAAATCAGCGGAATCAACCCGTCCTCGATCATGCGTTCGACCGCATCCTCGGGCAGCGCAACTTCGGCACACGGCTGCGATTCCAGCTGCCCATTCCGGCTGTAGACATGAATCGGCAGGTTGTCAATTTGCGCCACGCTCCCTGGATGCATCTCCCAGCCCGCTTCACTGAAGGATTCCGCCAGCAGGAGCGCAGTCGCAAAAGCCGGATTTCCCCACAGGTAGTCTTCGTGAACCCGCTTGTCAGTCATTTCTTCGAAGTCGAATGACTCTAAAGCTGAGGTCTTCTTGCCGTATGGCAGACGGAGCAGGAATCGGGGCAGCGCCAGTCCAACCGCAGATGCTTCCGTCTGCCGCCGCAGTTCCGACCAGCGAGCTAGTTTCCCGGGCAGAGCCCATTCTCTGGGATGAGGCGTGGACTCGAGTGATGAGCAGCCCAGAAGCTGAGCTTCGGCTTCGGCCAGGAATGGCGCGCCAGCTCCTTGTGCGACCTCGGCCATCCGAAAAAGGAGTCTTGTGTCATCCTCCGACGGACCGAAACGGTAGTTCCCCACGAGAATTGCCCACGGCTCAGCGCCTTGAGTTCCAACACTCTTTTCCACGAGCAGTCGATAAGTACCCGTATTCCTCAGGTCATTTCCCGAACCCAGGTCGGCCGCCAATTCCTGCTTGGTGATATCGAACAAATAAAGCTTGAGGTTCGACCCGGTTTCGAGTTGCCGCACCAGAAGAAACGTCGCCCGCCAGATCGCCTCCAGTGCCTGCCAGTCGGGATGGTGCAGAATCGCGCTCATCAAGCCGCCGATCGCGTTGTCGATTACGGCCAGCACCTCCGGCTGCCGAGGATCAGGACTGTTCACCAGGTGCTGCGCGACTATCCGTCGCGCGAACTCGCCCACGTCATCGCGCCGTTTACCAGATCGTTCATTCGATCTCTCATACGAAGACGTGATGGCGCGAGCCTCGCTCTGCTCGATCATTTCGTCCAGCAGACTGCCAGAGGCCAATCGAGAGGCGACTGGGGCAGCCGCAGGCAAGGCTTCTAGCCTTTCAGACTCTCGTACCGCAGCACTCGAACCCAATTCCAATTCATCCGCCGCTTCCCTAAACCTCGCAGAATCTTGCAGGCGTCCCCGGAGGTCCCGCAGCTTCCCGAAGATCTCGAGATTTTGAAAAACGCGGTCGGGATGAAAATCGTCCAGCTCGGAAAATCGCAACTGGAGCGAATCGTTACCCATCGCCAGCCGAATTTCAACGCCTGCGCGGGACAGCACTTCATCGAAGTTGTCTCGATCCACCAACACGGCGCGGCGCTCGCCGATCGTCTCGACGTTGACAATTCTGCGATTCGCCCGCCCACTGAAGTCACCCAGAATCGCAACGCAAAACGGTGTCTCCGGCGTGGGATGCGCTCTTGAGCTATCCTCGCCCGTCGTCAGATTGATGGCACCGAAGTCAAATGGTTTCGGCATAGAGCCGTCCTTGGATGAACGAACTCGACGAACGAACTCGATGAATGAACTTGGAGAACGAATTCGGGGAACGATCTCAAAGACGGTGGCAACGAATTACAGGTCAGAGCAGCCAACCGGAACCGCTGTTGGCCAACGTTATTGTTGATCCCTGGAAAAGAGCTCCAGCCTGTGCAACCCTTCTTTTGCCTCTTGATTGCTAGGCTGCAATGCCAGCACCTTCTTAAATTTTAGCTTGGCCTCATCGTAGCGCCCCGCCCCCAGATCCGCTTGAGCCGTCGTGAGCAAAAACGGAATGTCTTTTTGAGAGTACCCGCCAACTTCGGAGGGCGGCGCCGCGGGCTCATCCGGATTTTCTTTCTTGCTCTTATGATTGTCGGTTGATTTTTTCGACGTTTGCTGCTGGGGGGCCGCTGGGGATTCCTTCGCTTTCGGCTTGACCGTCACTGCTTCCGGCTGTGCATTATTGTCCGGGGATTCGGTTCCAACCGATGCCGGCTTACCCGAACTCTCCGCTCCAACGATCTGGTCTTGATGCGGCTCAACCGGCTGAGTCGGGCGTTTCGTCACCTGAGTTGGACGGAAAAGGACAGCAACGACCGCCGCCACCAGAACCAACGCCAATACGCCCAGGATAATCCTATTGCGCGTGAACAGTGGTCGATCTCGGAATTCGTCCAGCCCATCTGTGAACGCCCGGCTGGGACTCTCCGCGAACCGTTCGAATACTGGAGCTCTGTCGTGCGTGCTATTGGGAGCTTGGCCCGTGCGCTGTGAGGTTGCGCCACCTATTCCCTTAACCATCAGATTTCCTGTTCCGACCACTGGCGGGACAATTTCATTCAACGGTTCGCGCCGCGTAATCGGAGAATGGACGATCCGTGTGGCGCCGAGCGGAGTGCCGCTACCCCCTACCGGTTCAACCGGTCTATCTTCATCGCCTGCTGAACTTTGCAGTTGAGCGAGTCGCTCAGAGTTGGTCCACATTAACTCCACGAGCCTGCTCTGCCCGTCGCCAGTCGCCTCTGTAATCGGACGAAATCCCGCACCGGCAAGGTCGCGCAAGCGATCACACATGCTCTCCGCTAACAGGATCTGCCCGGGCAGAGCCTTTTCGAGCGCCAGTTGCACCAGTTCAGTGCTATAACCGGTCAGTTCGCTCGACCTCGGCTTGTACATAAAAACCGCTGTTCCGATTCGTTCGCCCGGGCGGCAGGCTACGAACTCCAGAATCGAAGTCTGAATGCGTTTTGCGGAAACCAGTGCTTGGCCGGGACTATTGAACTGCGCCACCATGATCGTAGGACCGTCCTCGGCAATCCGTCCCCCACTCGCGCCCACCAGGTCGGCAATCAGATACACCAGGGCGTTCTCGGTATGCCACGTCAAAGCGTTGCCCCGCGACCGGTCGGCACCCCAAAGGCGAAACGCGATCTCCGTTATATCCGCGCGCGATTCTCCACTCCAAGCGTTCGGATACTGCTCCGCGTTGGCAACCTCGAATTCCCGGCTGTCGATTTTCGGCTCGTACGGCGCCATGTTCTAGTCGAGAGTGGCTCTAACTCGGGTTGTAGGTTACGCCAAAACTGCACCCTAAGCAATGCTTACTCGATCGAATTTTGTGGCACTTTTGTGCCTGCACCCGCCACTTGCGCAGGCTTGACTTCGGGCGACGCGTGAGTATGATACGGGGCACCTGCTAGGCGATCCATGGCAGTTGCAGTCATCCCGGGGAGTGTATGCCGCTACGTCAGAAATGTCATGCAGAGTTGTGTCTTCTGTCCTGTGTAAGCAAGACCGCCACGGTCTTGCTGTTCATTGTTCTGGCCAGTTCTGCCATCTATTCTAAAGATGCTCCCATTACGGCCATCGAATTATTTGACGGACAAACGGGCGCCGCCTTCGTTCAGATAACCGATCTGCTAATCAACGGCAAGACTGAAGTGCGTTCCTGCGGCGGAGCGACTAAGATCGGCAAGTCCAACTATGGCAAGCTCATCAAGATCCCGCTGAATTCCTCAGTAACTTCCATAGAGCGCAACGCCGACGGAGTTATGAATCTTACTCGCGGGTCGGCCTCGGAGTGCGTGGTTCCTTCTAACCTAAAGTTTGACAAGGACGAGTCATTAACTCTTTCGCAATTGGCGGATCGCGCGGCGTTGACTGGGCAAATATTGAGCTCATCGCCGGCCGGGACCACTGCGGTTCCTCCTTTCAAACCGGGCGTGCAGATCGTCTTCGTGGTCGCGCCCGACACCGAACTTGGCGAATACCTTCGTGCCAATCGAGCCCATTCCGTCGCCCAGTGGCAGGATTATCTCGCCCGCTATCCGAAAGCCGCGCACGTCGATCCTGCCAAGCAGTCCCTGGCAACTCTCCTGCTGAAAGAAGGCGACGACGGCTTGTCCGCTTATCGCACGACCGCTTCCACGAATTCCCCGGCTTACCCTGCGCTCAAGACAGCCCTCTTGCGCGGAGCTCAAGTGCAGGATCTGCTTCCTGGGAACGAAGCCGCAATCAAACTCCAGCAAAGTGTTCGCGCAGAATTGACGCTCGTTGTCGACAAAGCCCGCACCGAATTGCAAGCCTACAAGCAGGCCCTCTCCGGGCGCGCAGCGGGATATGTTCATCTCGCCAGCAGTCGCGCTTTGACCGATCATGCCTTGGAAGTCGATGCTCACTTTGAGCCGGCCGTGTCCGTTCAGACCGCGATTGCGGCGGAGAGCAAACGGGTCGATACGACTTTGCGCCACGCGGAATCTATGGTCGCCGCGCAGCACTATGATGACGCCGTAACCGCGATCGCGGAGTTCCGTTCCTTTGCCGATGAAGAGCCCCGCATCGCCGCCATCATCGACGCCACTTACAAGTATCATTTCGAACGCGGCAAAGCCGAGGCCGCCAGCCAGAAGTGGCACGACGCGGTTCAGGATTATCAGAAAGCCTCCGAGCTCAAACCGTCATCCGAAGCAACCGCCGCGCTCCAGCAGGCCCAGGCGGAATTTGTCTCGTCTGGCAACCGGGCCGCGGCCGATGACGCGTTACAACGGAGCGTTGCATTCCAGCAGGACAAGAATTTTATTGAAGCCTACGAAGTTCTCGCCGACCTTCCGGAAGCGCAGCGTGCCTTGGTCAAGGACCAGATGGCGGCTCTCGAGGCCGACTATGTAAAGAGCGCCTCCGACGAAGCCAATAAGCTGAAAGCGGCTCACATTCCGATCCAGGGACGAGTCAACGAGATTGGAGTACAAAAGGCTTATGACTATTTGCGACGCGCCGGTGCGCTGCGTCCCGATGATGCGGATCTGAAACTCCGCCTCGAGGTGATTGCCGGGTTTCTCAGCGATTATTATTTTGCGCAGGCGAAGAAATTCCTCGACAAGCCGCTAGGCACGGGGGTCGGCGTGGCCTGGCTCTATCTTAACGAAGCTTTGCGGTACAAGAACCGCGACGATGTGCGCGATGAGCGCACTAAAAATATCGCGATTCACAACGTCCGTTCCACCTTATCGATCAAAGTCGGGTTCCGCGACCAGACTTCGCGGCGTGACAGCTCGCGTTTCGCCGATCAACTTTCAGACGCGATCGCCACCGGCCTCGAGACCACTGACCTGCCGGTAAGAATCATTCGCGCCGCCGATGCCACTCCGGGGGTTGAACCCAACTTCCAGCTTACCGGTGATGTCTTGGAGCACCGGCCGTTTTCAACGCCGGCAGTGGAGTCCATCGCCTCCGAATATGATGCCGGCGATAGAGAGGTTCCCAACGAAGAATGGAATCAGGCGAACCGAGACTACGAAGCCGCCAACCTCGATCTGCAAAAACAACAAAAGATACTGGAAGGCGCTCAGGCGCACGGCAAGAAAAAAGAAATCAAGGACGCGAACGACGCCGTAGAAGCGGCACAGAAAAAAGTCGAGGACTTGCATCGTAAGCTCGACTCCATCCCGAAAACGAATCGCAGCCCCGTCATCAAGTCTTATAGCTACACTCGCAAGACGACCGACTTGAGCGCCGTTGTCGAAGTTGGCTTCCGCATCGTAGACTCGAATGGCGCTGTCGTTGCGACTAATCCTTCCGTCAAGCGAACAAACCAGAAGAAGTTCGTGGTGCTCGAGAATGTGAAGCCCGAGGACACCGAGCACATCAAGCAATCCGACGCGCCGCCCGATGAAGTCCAGTTCCTTACCGACGTCGAGATCGACGCTCGCATCGCATTGATTAAAGATGTAAAGGAAAAAGTCGAAACCCTCCCCGGCAAAATTTACGCTCGGGCGCGCAAGAGTCTTATGGACGGCGATACTGACGGCACCGCTGAAGCCTACATCCTGTACTTGAATTCCACTCCAGACGCTGCAACGCCCGAGCGCGAAGAAGCCAAGAAATTCCTGGCCGATCAGTTCAACATGATCTGGCCTGGCAGCTCCATCTGACGGTTTCGAAAAGGTTGGCTGCGCGCCATGTGTCCCACGGAAACTAGCGAGTTTAGCCCCGAAGGCAACTCCGTAGTAGACTGGTTTGAACTTTGTCGGTGTTCGAGAGGGCATTTCCCCCAAACCTTCTCCCCAGTAGATCACTTAGTCCCGTGAGCGCGCCACCTATCAAACGCATCGGCAAGTACGAGGTGATCGACCTTCTCGGTCGCGGGGGCATGGGTCTGGTCTACCGCGCCTTCGACCGCCAACTAAACCGCGAGGTCGCGATCAAGACCGTCACCGAAGGATTCACCGGCGACCAGGAAATGCTGCAGCGCTTCTACCGCGAGGCCGCCAAAACTGGGGCCCTGAAACATCCCAACATCGTCATCGTTTACGATCTCGGCGAACAGGACGGGTTCCCTTACATCGTGATGGAGTATCTATCCGGGGACCCTCTCGACCGCGTCATCCAGTCCGCCCACCCGCAGCCTTTGGCTCACAAGCTCAAGATCATCGAGCAGGTGTGCTATGCCCTGGGATACGCGCATCGCAATGACGTGATCCACCGCGACGTTAAGCCCGCCAACATCATTGTTCAACCCGACGGCGTAGTGAAGTTGCTGGACTTCGGCATCGCACGCCAGGAAAAAACCGACGGCCGGCTCACCCGCACCGGCCACGTCATCGGCACTCTCCAATACATGGCGCCCGAGCGCTTGAAAAACGAAGCCTTCGATGGCCGGTCCGATATTTTTTCCGTCGGAATCGTGATGTTTCAGTTGCTGACTGGAGAACTTCCTTTCACCGGCGACTATGGCATCGTCCAGAAAATCCTCTCCGAGAAATATCCTCCCTTGCGCCAATTCCTGCACGAGTATCCCCCGGCGCTGGAGGGTATTCTCGATCGTTCGCTCGCGAAAAATCCCAATGACCGCTATTCCACTGCCGACGAGATGGCCGCCGAAGTTTCGTCGCTGGCCCACGAGCTAAAAAAGGAACAGGTAGTCGAGTGGATGGAACGCGCCGAGCGCCTGGTTCAGGAAGAGCAATACGGCGCCGCGCGCGATGTTCTGCTTCAGTTGTTGAAAGTGGACAGCCAGCACACACGCGCACGCCAACTGATCGCGCAGGTGCAACAAAATCTCACCCTCCGCCAGCGTGCCGAACAGATCCGCCAATTGCGCAATCAAGCCGAAGAAGCCTCCGCGGACAAACGGTATGAAGAAGCCATCGGCGATCTCCAGGAGGCTTGCAGTCTCGATCCCGCGAATTCGGAACTGTCCGACCTGCTTGATACCGTTAAACAGAAAAAGCGCCGCCGCGAACTGATCGACGGATACCTGCGTCAGGCCGACAGTGCCCGCGACCGAGGCGATCTGCAAAGCGCCGAAGCCGTCATTGCCAAGGCGCTCGCAGTCGATGGCCAGGATTCGCGCGTACGCGCCGCCCACGTTGCCCTGGCCCGCCTGATCGAAGAAGCAGCTCGCCAGGCCAAAGCAAAACAGTTGCTCGAAAGTGCCCGCCGAGAGATCAACGCCCGCCACTTCACCGCCGCCATGGAAGCCCTCGCCGAAGTCGAACGCGTCGACCCATCGAATCCTGAGCTCATGACCTTGCAGGCCGCAGCCAAGTCCGGCCGCGAGCAAGAGGCGCGCCGCCGCATCCTCGAACAACTGCAAAACGAAGTCTCCCTCGCATCTACCATGGAGGAGCTTACTCGCGCCGCTCAACTCGTCGATGAGGCTCTCGAGCGCATGCCCACCGAGCCCATCCTGATGAAATTCAAAGGGAACTTGGCGCGCAAACTCCGCGAAGCCCAAACCCGCCGCCACGTCGATGAGGTCGTCCTGCGCTGTCGCAGCTTGATCGAGACTTCCCCCCAAGAAGCATTAAATCTCGTGCGCGACGAGTTGCAGCAAGTCCCAGGCAACGAGCGCCTGCTGGCTCTCCAATCCAGTATCACGGCACAGATTTCGCAGCACAGCGCGGAACTCTCCCGAGCTGAATATTTGACGCGGGCGCATGAAGCCCTCAGCAGCGGCAGATACCTTGAAGCCCTGCGCCTCCTCGAGATCTGCCAAAAGCAGGGCATCGCTTCTCCTGAGATCGCAGAGTTGATGGACTTCGCTCGCCAGGAAGCCGATCAACATCTCAAGACCAACCAACTTCGCGGATTGCTTCGTCAGGCCCAGGAACTGATGACCCGCGGTTCTTATCGCGCCGTCGTCGATCTGCTCACTCCCGTTGCCAACGATCCCTCGGCCGCGTCTCTTCTCTTTCTGCTGGAAGATGCGCGCACCCGCCTGGAATCGTTGCAACGCGAAGTCGACGGTTGTCTGCGAAAGGTCGAGGCTCTTACCAGCCAGGAACACTATTCTGCGGCGGTAGAATTTCTGGCATCGCAACCAGCATCCGTTCTCGACTCCGAAACGGTTCAACTTGCCCTGAAGCAATGTCGGGCCGCACAAGAGAATGAATTAGCCGCCCTTCGGTCGCTGGGAAAAGCCTACGCTGCTCTCGATCGTCTCGAAGCCGGCACTGACACGCTACCCGGGCCTGGAGCTTCAGAGCTGCCGCTGCTCGCGCGCATCGTTCCAATCTTCACCACGCGCCGCAAGTTCTCCGCCGATCGGCAGCTGTCGTCCGCCCTGGCACAAGCACGAGCGTCGATCGAAGCCGGTGATCGCAAGCAGGCGGTCATAACACTGAAATCGGCAAAACACTTCACGCATTACGCCGCCAACAATCTGCAGGAGGAATGGCAGGCGCTTCTCAAGGAAGCGGAAAAAAATAAAATGTTTAGGCGCCGCGGATGAAGGTCGGCCATTCTCTTCGACCTATCTCGACGAACATCCCACCCCCCTTCCCTGTTTACCCAAAGCCTGAGGTGCGATAGGATTTACCGCTCGCACTCCTGTTCATGAGTTTGGTAATCCAAGCCGCCGGCGGCACCGACATCGGCCTCGTTCGCAAAAACAACGAGGACAACTTCGGCTATGACCTGCGCCACGGAATTTTCGTGGTCTGTGACGGCATGGGCGGTCAGCAGGCCGGAGAAATCGCCAGCAAGATCGCCGTCGATACCGTTCTCGACTACTTCCGCCGCAAGGAACCGAATGTGGATTCTGTAGGCGGAGCCAGCTTCGAGGCAGTCTCGCCCCGAGCGATCAGCCTGGCCAGCGCCATCCAGTTGGCCAATCAGACCATCCACGAATCCGGAGCCAGAAACGCAAATCAGGCAGGCATGGGATCTACGATTGTGGCCGTCGCCGTCGACGGCGATCTTTTCTCCATCGCCAATGTCGGCGATAGTCGCATTTATCTCATCCGCAAGAACGAGATCACCCAGCTCACCAGCGACCACTCCCTTGTGATGGAGCAAGTCCGCCGCGGCCTTATGACGATCGAAGAAGCGGAACAATCCAAAATGCAGAACGTGATCGTTCGTGCCCTCGGCACCGACGATACCGTCGAGCCTGACCTGGCCGACCACGAATTCAATCTCGACGACGTGCTGCTGCTGTGCACCGACGGCATGTCGCGCTACGTGAAGAATGAGAAGATCGCCGAAGCCGTCAACCAGGAATCTCTCGAAAAGGCCTGCGCCGATCTGATTGCAGCGGCGAAAAGCGGCAATAGCGACGACAACATTACCTGCCTGCTCTTGCGCGCCATGCACCCTTCGTGGAAAGATCGCATCTTCGGCCGGCTATCCGGACAACCGGGCCAGAAAACCTCAACGTAGAAACGCATCGAAGAACGCATCGACCTGCTCGGCTTCCTAATGCGTGACCTGCCCCACACACTTCATGCCGCGGAAATCGCTAAACGGATTCCCACCATTCCCCACCACTCGTAACTGATAGTCATACGATGCAATCACATTTCCGCCTGGAATGGTCGAAGGCTTCCCATTGTTCTCGACAACCCACTCCAGCGTTCCCGAAGGCAATCGATTGGCGCGAGCCACAAATCTGAACACCGCCCAGGGTCCATTCTCCGTGACGTAAGAAATCTCGCCGCTCTTTGGGGAGACCGAAACTTCCTCAGCTGCGCCGGTCCATTCAAATTGACGCTGCGCATCCTTGCCCTCGAGCGTTACCTGTCCGATCTTCAACACGACTCCCTCAAGATGGCTGGGCATCTGCTTCAACATATAAGAGAAATGCGCCGGCGGTGAGCCGCTTGAGTACAGGGTCTCGCTCAAGGCCTCGACTTTGTTCAGGAATTCTAAGAATGCACGTGTCGGTTTTACTTTGGCCTGAGGATTCACTTCGTATCGGCTTCCATTCTTGATCACGAACTGCTTGACATCGTCGTTCAGCTTCTTCCACGCCTCGCCAGTTGGCGCGAAAAGCGAGTTCAGATCATCGACCTTCGCATCCTGCAACGAAGCGGGGTCGAAAGGATACTTGTGCTCCACGCCTGCGAATGCCATACAGTACCCTTTTGCCGAGCCGTTCGCAACGTCGCCAGGCGCCCGGCTCATCAATGCTTCGACGCTCTTAATCGGCTCCTCCAACAGCGCTCGTACCTGCTTCTCGTTCCCATACTGGTGATCCGCTTTCACTACGTCGATTACCTTTCCAACGGCCTGATAGGCAGCGGTGACGGCGTCGTTTACTTTCCCCAATTCGACCGGATCGGGCGCACCCGTCCCCTGCGCCAGAGCATGGATCGTGACCTGCAGATTGCCTAAAGCATCGATGTAATCTTTGTTGGAGGGAAGTATGTAGTGATCCGGAAGCTTGTCCGATGGCCCCGGTGGCTCAACCGTCGCTACGGGATCAAATGGCTTTTTAATGTCGGGCGACGCGGGATCTGTATTGTGGGATATGAAATACAACAACTCGAGCAACGGCGAAGTGACCCCGGATAGTCTGCTCAACTTCTTGTCCGCATCCACGTAACTGCCATAACCGAGAACCGACGAGTTCTTCAGCACCGCGTTCCACGAGTTAACGAAGTCCTGGTTGTACTTGTCCGTCAGCGTTTGGCGAAGGATGTCCTGGTCCATGTCTTTAGAAATCGGGCCCAAGACCCAGTCGTCGCCGCCGGTGTAGGCACCGGAGTCGGCTAAATACTTTTGCACAGACGCGAAGCCGTCGCGCGTGAACGCCCCTTTCACCTTTTGGCTGCTCGCGATAATTCCATTGGAATCGGAAAACTGCTCGTTAAAGTTCTGCTCTTTCTGCGACACGCTCGCTAGCAGTAGCGCATAGTACCGATCGATTCCCGTAAACTGCTTCAAGTAAGCGCGCACCCCGCCGATCAGATAGCTGGAGTTTCCCGTCGGATATGGATTTCCTTTCGCCAGTTCTGTGGCGTAGAAATTGAACTGCGTAGTCGCCAGATCTTTCCGCTCCTTCTCGATGTCGCGATCGGCAATCCAATGGGATACTAGAACGGGTGTCAGAAAGTTTGGCGTGCTCTTGGCATAGTCATGATCGTTGGTGCCATCGGTCATGATTAAGTAGGCCTTCAACTCGTCATAACTCTTTTGATAACTCTCATTGGACGCGTTGGTCGCCGACTTTCCTGACAAGATCTGCAAATTGTCAATCACGCGCTTCTGCGTTTCCGCCAACAACAGTTGCCGAAAGCGCTCGAAATAAACGTGTCTTGCATCTGGATAGATCTGGTCGCCTTCATACAAGCCCCAACGCAAGCTGAGAGGCGCTCCATTTTCCTTGTAGTCGGTGAGATCGGCAAGTTCGCTCCGCAGATTGTCCAGCTTTCTCAGGTCGTCCAAACTTGCCGGCTGAGTCGTCACGGCTTTCACCGTGCTCAAGTCCGCAACGGCATCCTGCACACTGGTCTCGAGCGCTCGATTGCGAAAAAACGAAACCGCGAAGCCGGTCAAACAGATGAGCGCAATAAGAACGGCCGCTCCCAACGCGATGCGGCGCAGCAGATTCACCCGCGAACTGCTGCCGCTGGTCGCCAGCGCGACTCGGTCTTTCACCAGAACTTCGTTAAACAAGCTGGTCAGGAAAACCCACTGGGGCACACGGCGGGATCCCCCGGTTCGCACCGCCACCGGCGCCACTTGTAGTTGCGCACCCACCCCGCGAAAGATTTGCGTAGCACCGGCGCCGCTGTATCCCGGGTCTGCCGCTTCCACCGGAACTTCCGGCGCCGCCACCACGTCGTCCACCACCACGGGCCGCACCCCGGTAAAGTAAAACCCTCGCAGAAACGGATTCGTACCCAACTGGCTCGGTCGCGCCAAATCCACCAGAAATTGCACCAGCAGCGTGCGCAGCTTCCTCAGTTCGCGGGGAAATTCGTAAATGCCCGGCAGCTTGTCGCCTTCATTTTCCCGCTGCAGCAGCACAATGCGCCGCTCCGCCAGTGAATAGAAAATCTCATCGAATGCTTTCGTGAGCCGTCGGGTCTCTTCATCCGCATACACGCCCGCGCTCAGCGAACGCAGCGGTAATGTCGTTCCCAGAACTTCTGAGGCTTCGTCTTTGCTCATTCCCCGCACAAAGTCCGCGAAGAAGGCGATCCGGTCCACTTTGGTGAACAATACATAGACCGGAAAACTGATTCCCAATAGCTGCGAAACCTCCTGTAGCCGCACCGACAGCCGGCGCGCCGCCGAAACCGCGCTCTCACTCGCGCCCGGTTGCAGAAAGCTTTCGCAATCAAAGCACACTACTGCCGCCCGCGGCGCTTGCGCCCGTTTGCCAATCGCTGCCGAAAATCGTCCAGGCTGCAGCAGTCGTACCAGGCGTCTCCAGCGGTCCGCTTGTGCCATCATCCCGCCCGCGGGATCCACAAAAATTGCCTGCCGCGTATACCAGATGTTTGCGGTTGAGGTGGCCAACACTTCGTTGTCCCGATACACCTGCCCCGCCAGCAACTCCGGATCGAGCGCAGAATGAATTAGCACCGTCGTCTTGGTGGAACCGGCGTCCCCAAGGACAAACACCAGCGGAAGGCTGCCCAGGTTGGTGCCGCGCCCCAGCGTGGAGTGCTTCAGGCGTCTTACTGCTTCCCGCACCAACCCATCGATATCCTCAGCGCCGCCCGACTGCGCAGCACTGCCATCTTCGGAACCTTCTTTTGCCTTGTTTACTTTGTATACGAAGAAATATGCGACGGCCGCGCCGATGATCCCCAGCAGAGCCAGAACGCCGCGCAGAATCCAAACGTCCGCCGGCCCGTGCAGAGGCATATACCGGCCGAGAAGCCAAACCACCACCAGATACACCAGCAGTACGAGCGTGGTGATTACGTACAACATCCCAACCCCCTATTTCATTCCTATTTCACAAGCCCGGCGACTAGCGCAGAGAGGGACGACGCTCCCGACATCAGCAGAATCTTGAACGTCACAAACAGGGCCGCCGCCAGACAGGCCGTGATCAGCGCCGCGATTCCCAGCCTGCGGCTCCAGCGATCCGATTGCACCAGCCGCACCGCGTCTGCCGGAATCGCCCCGCGCGGCGACAGCGGCCCCGCCGGACCCCTCACCCGCCGGATCTTCTCCTGGATCGCGCCCATGATCGATCGCAGATCCCCGCCCGCCGCGTACCGTCCCTTAAACCCCAGCAGCAGACAGAGGTAATAAACCTCGAGCACATCAGCGGCCTCCGCCGAATCATTGCGGCTCAAAGTCTTCTGCAATTCCTGAAAGAAAACTTCGCCCAACAGTTGATGACCGAATAATTCCGCCTGCAAGGGCAGCCGAGGCCAGTTCGCAAATACCGGATTCCCCGAACTCAGTACCGATTCGTCCAAAAATGCCACCACCGCAAGAATCACCTGCTTCACATCCTCCGGACTGGCTCCGCGCGTGCGCGCATCCTGGTCCGCAACCCTTAGCGCCTGCCGCATTTGCGCGCGAAATGTTTCCGCGTCCTGCACCGCCTGCCGGTTGTAGCGCAACCGCACCACAGCCGTGAACACTTCCTGAAATCCCAAGGCGAGGTTCCAGCCCCGCCGGTCCATCGCCGGACTTGATCCCCGATAACTCCCTAGCGGCGTAACTGACGTAGATCCCATAGCAGCTGTCAGCTTTCTAGCAACACAATCAATTCCAACTCAGGCGACGGTAATTTATCGGGCACGTAAACGCCCACGTTGCGCGTTCGCATAATGTGCTCCCAGCACGGCCCGCTGCGGGTGACGACAAAATACTGCGCATCGACCTTTGCCGATATCGCCGCCGGAGGCACCTGCATATGGTTTAGTGTCAGACCGGGCAGCGCCCGTTTCACCAACTCGGGAACAAATTGGCTGGAACACACCTTCACCAGTTCCAATGTTTTTGAGATCGCGTCCGCTTCGCCCACCGGCGACCTCAGTCCCAGAATCCAGCGCGAGCGCCCCAGGCAACGCTGATCGCGGATCTCTCCTTCGTAAAAATAACGCGCAGCCGACTTCAGCGGAATCACCACGGCTTGCGATGGAACGATAATCTCGAGGTGCCGAACAATGTGATCCTCAAGCGCCGCGAAGCTCGGCCCCGGATCGTAGTGGTTATAAGCCGGCAGCGAGCGCGGACTACTATCCAAACTAAACGTGCACAGCGCCCCAGCCAGCCGCGACATTTCGCGAAACAGTTCCTCCGGATGCCTATGCTTCGCCAGCAAAATATGACGCAACGGCGTCAGGCTCGAGTTAATCGCATGTAAAAACCAGAATTGCGCAACCTGTCGCGCGGACATCCCAGTCTGAAATGCTCCAACGGTCTGCTGTTGTTCCTGGGCCACAACCGCGCTTTTCTCTTCGAGGATGTCGACCAGCCGCTTCAGCATCGAGGACAGCCGTTCACTCGAACTCAGCCGCAAGCAAGGCGAAACGTGCGTGGGATCGTAAACGAAGTGCCCCGACTGATCCCGCATTACCCGCCCAATGGGAATCGTCAGCAGATTCTCATCTGCGGCAGGCAGCACTACCAAGCGGATATTCTTGCGCCCCAGCTTCACCGGCTTGGCGTCGAGACCGGTGTTCTCGTCGTGCACCATTTCGGTGGTGCTCGTGTAGCGGGCACTCCCGGAGGGAATTGGGTCAAGATCGCAATTTTGCTGCCCCTGCACCCAGCGCGGCACGGCTAGCGCAACCGTCAAGCTATCGGTAGCGGGCAAAAATTGCTCCACGATGTTTTTCGGGTCGGGACGAGGATCGCACTCAGGAATATCGAAAGGCAGGCCATCCTGAAACATTCCTCGTGCGCTCAGCAAGCTCACAGTTCCGTTGCGCAGCGCATCGGCGTCGAGCTGACAGGCCGCCAGTCCGTACGCATCTCTCCACAAGCTGGCCGTGGCAAATTGGACGGCTTCCTCGAAGTAGCGATTCTGCGCCTGAAAATGCTGCGGCGCCAGATACATCCCTTCCGCCCACACCACTCTCGACAGCAACTTCATGCCGCTTCACCTGGTAACTGGGGAGGTTTTTCAGCTGTGAGTTGCGCTTCACCAACCGACACAAATCTGGGCCTCGCGGCAACGTTTCACGTCTGGCCAGCGATGCTAGGCGACTCGCTGTCGCTTGTCAAGGAATCAACCTGCTGGGTACTGGATCAATCTGACTTATCAAATCGCGACGTCATCCTGAGCGGAGCCGTTCTTCAGGCGGAGCGAAGGATCTCCCGCTCAACCGGTCCGGCGTACGCCAAACTGCAGTACCACATAGGTCCGATAGCGGCAGCAAAAGGTAATGCGGGACCGACGCTGACTCACGCACTCGGCGCCAGCGCCTGAACCGCAGGGGTGTCCCCGCCCAGCCAGTCCGGATTTTTCGCCGTCGAATCGTGGTGCGATGAGGTCTTGAAGATCTCATACTTCCCCGCCATCGCAACTTTTTTCGTCTTGCCCAGTAGTTGCGTCATCTCTTCGCGATCAAGCGCCTTAAAGGTCTTGGCCGCTTCAAAGGCCTGATCCAACACCTCCGGCTTATCAATGCCGGTGATCACCACCGACGTAGGCAGGCTCAGGGCATAGTGCAGGCATTCAATCGCCGACACCACTTTGCTCTTCAGAATCACTCCGTCGCCCATCGACTTCATCCCCAGAACACCAATTCCCTGCTTAACCAACTCCGGCAGAACCATCTGAGAAAAGCTGCGGAAGTGCGCGTCCATCACGTTCAAGGGCATCTGCGCCGTATCGAAATGGAAACCGTGATCCGCCGCAACTTTCAGCATATATAAATGAATATGCGGATCTTTGTGCCCGGTAAATCCAATAAACCGGATCTTCCCCGCCTTCTTCGCCTCGACCATCGCCTCGTTAGCTCCGCCCTCGGCAAAGATGCGATCCGGATCGTCGAAGCGAATGATTTCATGATGTTGCACGAGATCAATGTGATCCGTCTGGAGCCGCTCCAGGCAAGTCTCAATCTGCCGCGCCGCTACCTCCTTCGTGCGCCCATCGATCTTCGTCATGAGAAAAACTTTCTGACGATATCCGTCTTTTAACGCCTTCCCCATCCGGATCTCGCTCCGGCCTTCGTGATAGTCCCAACTGTTGTCCATGAAGGTAATGCCACGATCAATCGCGGAGCGTATCAGCCGCAAGCTATCCTTGTCAGAAAGCCGGTCCTGCCCAAGATGAAACCCGCCCATCCCAATCGCCGAGACCTGTTCCCCGGTTCGCCCCAGTTTCCGGTAAAGCATGTCTCCCTTTCGGGTCCCCGCCGACGAAGTGAGTGGAATCTGGTCAACCGAGCCGTTCTGATTCATGGGCTCGCCATCGCTGGCATTCTGATTCTTGCCCTTCTTTTTCACGGAGTCATTTCTCCTTGGCGTGTCGCTGGTGTCGTTGAGATGACAGTGAGCAACCTTACGTTGCCGAAAAGAACTCTACGGTTCACAAACAAGAGCGACGAGCCGCGAACCAATTCAATACGAATGCGGCACTCTTGCTATCGAGGATGGCCGAGCGGCGAAAGTTCTACCGCCGACTTGAATCGCCCGGCGACTTGGATAATCATCATTGTTTCCGATAATCACGAGGATTCACATGAAAGCGCTTCGCTTCCACCAATATGGCCCTCCTTCCGTGCTGTCCATGGAAGACTTGCCGTCCCCATCGATTGCGCCCGGCGACGCGCTCATTCAAGTCAAAGCTTCGAGCATTAATCCCTCTGATATTGGGATCGTCGCGGGGCGATTCAAATCTCCATTGCCCAATACACCCGGGCGCGATTTTGCCGGCGTCGTGGTTCAGGATCATGTTCAGGGCAATGGATGGGAAGGCAAGCAGGTGTGGGGAAGCGGCTCTGGGTTCGGAGTTACGCGGCCAGGAGCGCATGCCGAGTTTGTCGTTGTCCCCACAATGTGGCTTTCAGAGAAGCCCGAAACCTTGACCATGGAGCAGGCAGCCGCGATCGGCGTTCCATATTTGGCTGCCTGGCAATCTCTGGTAGAAGTCGGCCAGCTTCAGCCAGACGAGCGAATCCTGATCACGGGATCGAACGGCGCTGTGGGACGTGCCGCGACCCAACTGGCTCACTGGCGAAAAGCCTTTGTGATCGGCGCTGACATCACCGACGCTGCCACCGACGCGGACGTATTCATCAACCTCAAGCAAAAAGATTTGCAAACCGAAATTCATGCCGCCACTCAGGGCAAGTTAGTGGATCTGGTGCTGGATACGGTCGGCGCATCGCTGTTTGAGAGTTGCCTCCGCGCGCTTCGGCCGGGAGGAAGGCAGATTGCGATTGCCAGCGCCGCAAAGGCCCAGGTGGAATTCAATCTGGTGGACTTTTACCACAATCAATCTCGCTTGTTCGGTCTGGATACGATGAAAGGCACTGGCCCCGAGATTGCCGCTCGAATGGACCAGTTGCGTCGATTATTCGACACCGGTTCTCTTCATGCCCCAGCGATTCAAATCAGCGATTTTGCCAGCGCCGTGGAAGTCTACACCAGCGTCGCCGAGAGAAAGACGCTCGAAAAACAGGTGCTTACAATGACCGGGAAGCCTGCCGGGTTGGAAAGAGTTTGATCTGACGCATCATGTTCGAGCTCTTACGCGAAGGCCCTGATTTACAGCAGAGAGCCTTTTTCACCTCTTCGCTGTGCGATCCTCGCGGAGTGAATCGGACCGCAACAGCAATGCGTCGCGTAAGCAGCTCAAATCACGAGAGGCATTGGTCGGGGCGGCGAGATTTGAACTCACGACCCCCTGCGCCCAAGGCAGGTGCGCTACCAGGCTGCGCTACGCCCCGACTGTTCCATATTATAAATGAGATCCTTCGCGCCGCCTCTCGGTCGCGAGTCGCCTTCCATTTATGCGCTGGCTCGACCTGATGACGGCTGTATAATTTTCATCGAGTATGCAGAAGCCGCGTTACGCGCTGGTGGCCTACCTTCACAATGCCGCGGGAGAGTTCGTCGAGAACCTCCGGCGCGAGCTGCATCCCGACCTTCCCCACTTAGCGGCTCATTTGAGCATCTTGCCTCCGCGCCCTCTGCGAGGCACCGAAATGGAGGCCTTGCAGATCTTGGAGCGGATTTGCGGCCATGAGGAACCGTTCGAGGTGACCCTGGGCGACGTTGCATCCTTCGTCCCGGTGACCCCCACCATCTACATTCGCGTGGATGGCGCCGCCAGCGGCATGAGCCACCTGCACAGCAAGCTAAACATCGAAGCGCTCGCCTTCAAGGAAGAATGGTCCTACACTCCGCATCTTACGATCGCAAAGATGGGCACGGAACCAGCCGCCCAGAGCGCCTTTCAAGTAGCCCGCGCGCGCTGGTCCCATTACTCTGGCAGCCGTCGCATCCTGCTGGAAAGACTGACCTTCGTACGCGAAGAAATCCGCGAAGATGGGCCCAATTGCTGGGTGGACCTGGCTCCCATTCTTCTCGGTCGTACCCTGGTTTCGAAATAACTTTCGAAATAAGTTTCGAGATAAGTTTCGCGCTACGTTTCGCGATAACTGGTCGTAATCCCCTCCCGGTTACCGTCTGTTAAGTTACTCCCGCCGCATTCCTACGGGCCCAGGTACATCTCCCTCCCGTGCGTTGAAAACCCGAACCCATCCCTGTAGATAAGGAGTAGGCAAGACTCCGGCGATCGCGACCAAACGCCACTTCGGACGCGGATTCCCGGTGCAAGAACGGAGAGCACATCAAATGCAGATCGGAGTTTACGGTTCAGGGTACCTTGGAACAGTGATTTCCGCCTGTCTGGCAGATTTTGGCACTCCGGTTTCTTGCTGCCATCCCGACCGCACGCGCATGGTGGAGATGGCCCAGGGCAATATTCCCTTCTTCGAAAAGAACCTGAAAGAAATCATCCGGCGCAATGTGCGCGCCGGCCGACTCGCTTACTCCACCGACATCGAATCGTTCGCGCGCAAGACTCCCGTGATCTTCCTGGCGGAAGACAAAGCCGAAGGCATGAGCGATGTGGCCCTGCGCATCGCGCGGCTGGCCCCGAAGCCTCCCATTCTTACGATTGTGACTCCCGCCCCCGTGGGGACAGCGGGCGCGTTGGAAAAAAGCATCAAGGACGCCGGACTTCAAGCCACCATAGTTTCGCAGCCTATGTTCTTCACCGATGGCTGTGCCGTCGAGGATTTCAACTGGCCCGACCGCCTGATTCTGGGTTCCACTTCGAGCGACGCAGTGCAGATGCTCAAGCAGATTTTTCATCCTCTCGTCATGCGCGGCGTTCCCGTTATCGTGACCAATCAGTCGACCGCTGAATTGGTGCGCGAAGCCGCGACCGCCTTCGTGGCCACAAAAATTTCCTTCATCAACGAAGTCGCCGCGCTGTGCGAACGCGTGAATGCCGACGCCGTCAATCTGGCCCTGGCCCTCGGCCTCGACAAGAAAATCGCTCCACGCTGCCTGCAACCAGGCGCAGGCATGGGCGGAGTCTTCGCCGAGTCCGACATGGACTCTCTAGTGGAGTTGGCCCAGGCCCACGGTGTCCCCCTGAAAGTGCTCAGCGCCGCGCGAGACGTGAACCATCACCTAACCGACGGCGTAATCGACAAAATTGCTCTCGCTCTGAACTCCATCGAGAATAAAGAAGTGGGCATCCTCGGACTGGCTTTCAAGCCCAACACAAATTCCGTGGCTGGATCGTCGTCGGTGCGACTGGCCGAAAACTTAGTTTCGAAAGGCGCCCACGTCCGCGCCTATGATCCAGTGGCAATTCCTGAGGCCAAAACGAAACTCAATGCTTCCGTGCGCTATTGCGATTCCGCTTACGCCGCGGCCGAAGGCTCCGATGCGCTCGTGGTCGGCACTGGCTGGCCCGAGTTCCGCACTCTCGATTTCGACCGCATCAAGCATCTCCTGAAAAAGCCTCTGATTGTCGACACCAAGAACCTGCTCGATTCCACCCGCCTCCGCGCCCTCGGCTTCGAATACGTAGGCATCGGCCGCGGCTAAGAACTCAGATGGCGGGCACGAAGCCAGTGGAGAAAAATCCATGTGGCGACGGCCGCCTCGGCCGTCCAAGCCTGGGCGAAGCCCGGCGCACCCAGCCACAGATTGTTTTTGAATTCTCGAATCCCAACTGCGAATCCCTTCTAACATCCCCTCACCGCAGTTGCTATAATCAATGCCAGTGGTGGGAATAGCTCAACTGGCAGAGCACCGGACTGTGGCTCCGACGGTTGCGGGTTCGATTCCCGTTTCCCACCCCAGATTTTTTCCCTAAACGAGTGAATGTGGGGACAGCCGCCCCCGGCCGTCCGTCGAGCGCAGCTCGACGGGTTAAGCCATCACGGCCCCGTAGCTCAATTGGATAGAGCATCTGCCTTCGGAGCAGAGGGTTGGGGGTTCGAGCCCCTCCGGGGCCGCCACTCCCGTATTCGCCCGGACCCGTAGCGCCAGCTTTGCTGCTGCGATAGAATCCTGCTCTCAGCCTTCGCCGCATGCACCGCGTCTTCCACTTCCGCGCCTCATCCTCTCAGCTAGGCCCGCTCGAGGAGCGTCTGCTCGCAGCTCTGTGGGAGCGCGGCCCGGCCACCGTTCGCGAAGTACTCGACGGTGCTTGCAAAGACCTGGCCTACACGACGGTGATGACTACGCTCGACCGCCTCTTCAAGAAAAATCTGCTATCGCGCGAACTCGACGGTCGCGCCTTCCGCTACACCGCCCGGTTCTCCCGCGAGGAACTGCATCGCGAAGTGGCGGGTGAAGCTTTCCGTCAGTTGCTGGACGCGAGCCCGGCTTCGACGTTGCCGCTCTCGTATCTCGTGGAAATCCTGACCGACCGAGATGCCCAGTTGCTCGATGACCTGCGCGCCGTCGTCGAGGCGAAACGACGTGAGCTTCGTAGTATGGACGCGCCCAACCCAGCCAATCCCCACCACAAGGACAAAGCCTGATGTCTGGGATCATGTTTGCCGCGCGCGGCCTCGCCGTTTCCTTCTCGGTATTCGCGATGGTGTACTGCGTCCTGTCGCTGGCCGTCTGCCTTGGCTGGCGCAGCATCTGGCTACGCTCTTCTTGGCCGATTCAGAGACGGAGACTTCCCCTGCACCGCATTGCCGATCGATTGCTTGCGGTGCGCATGTTTCCTTTGATCACAGCCGCCGTCATTACTGCGGTCTTTACCGTTCCCTCATTTCTGTTGCTCGAACCTCGCGCGATCGATGAACCCATGAGCGGCGTTTCTCTGGCCCTTGGCATCTGTGGCGCAGGGCTGGGGATTTTTGGAGTCGTCAACGCCAGCCTGGCATTGCGCCGAGCTTCCCGCACCATTTCCATCTGGACGATTAACGCTCAAACGATTAACGCTCGAACGATCAATGCTCGAACGATTGATGCTCGAAATACCCAGTTGGTCGACTCTTCTTCGTCAGTTCCGATGCTGAGAATTACGCCGGCATCCCCCCTTTCCGTCATACCACCCTTGAGCGCCGTCGGCATCGTTCGCCCGCGAATCCTGCTGTCAGGCGCGGCCGAATCATTGCTGACTGCGAACGAATTGAAGACGGCGTTGAATCATGAACTAGCGCACGTCCGCCGCCGCGACAATCTGAAGAAATTGCTGCTGCGCTTCATCGCCTTTCCTGGAATGGCCGCTCTCGAAGGGGCATGGCTTGAAACCACGGAGATGGCGTCCGATGACGCCGCAGTCTCCAACGCCCGCGAGGCGCTCGACTTGGCGGCCGCCCTAATTAAACTTTCGCGGCTTGCTCCGGTGGTGCCACCGACGGACTTAACCGCCGCCCTCGTGCACAGCCCCGCTTCCATCATGAACGCTCGCGTCGAGCGCCTGATTCGGTGGAGCGAACTGCTAAGTGAAGACCGGCTCCCCTCGAATCGTGGATATTCTCCCTGGTACGGGCTGGCCGTCGCTGTGGTCACGGTCGCGGCGTTCGCTTTCACCTACAGCCAGTTGATCGCAAGCCTCCACACGGCGACGGAATGGCTGGTCCGCTAGGCAGGCGTAAAACTCAGAAATTAACTCGTACACCCAACTGCGCCGCGAACGGAATTCCCACGGTCGTCCCCGGTCCGAAGAAATCACCCAATCCCCCGCCGGGAATTTCCAGCTGCCTGAAGCTCGTAACAGGAACCTGTTCGTTCGGAGCGCAAGTTGGGAAGTCGAGGCAAATCGTAGTCGCGTTGCCGGTCGCAATATCGCGGGGAATCAGCGGCAGCGCACCGATATTCGCCACAAAGTTAGCTCCCGGATTGTCGCGGTTGAAGAGATTGAAGAATTCGGCGAACGGCATCACTTGCCAGCGTTCTCCGATCTTGAACGGCCGCGCGACGCGCAGGTCCATCTGAATGTAGGGTGTGCCGCGAAAAACATCGAGCGCGGTAGGCACTCCGTTGACCGAGATGCGCCCGCTATTGTCCGCAGTCGTAATAGTGAAGGGCCGCGCCGCCTCTGCCTGGAACATGGCGCTCACTTCAATACCGCCGGGAATATGAGCCATACCCGCCAGAACAAATCGCTGGCGGACATCTTCGCCCGATGGACCGTAGTCGCCGGGTCCGAACGGATTCAGGGGATTACAGACTCCATTCACATAATCGAACAGCTCGCCCAGTACGCATCCCCACGTCTGTGCTTTCGAGAACGTGTAGTTCGCCACTAAATTGAAGTGTCTCGACATGTTGCCTTGCAGGTGCAGCATGAGAGCGTTGTAGCTGGAGCGATTGTCGGACTTAAACAGATTCAAGTCGGGGACGTAGCTGGCCTGATTGGGATCGGTCGGCGCGAGCAGCGGCGTGAACAGATTGGTGCCGCCGGTGAAGCTGTAGGCGCGGTAGCCGTGATTCCCCTGCTCGTGCGTGTAGTCCGCGCTCAGCGTCCAATTCTGGTTGATGGCGTGCTGCACGCCACCCGTGATGTGAATGGCATACGGCGTACGGTAGCGCCCATCAATCAGGTTGCCGGCGCCTCCAAAAGCGTCTCCGGGGATGCAACCTGCGTTCTCGGGGCCGCCCGGATTCTGCACGGGGTCGACGCATGGTCCAGGCGGCGCATTGACTCCCTGCAAAGCCGTGGCCCACCCGTTCTGAGCGAGGTCGTTGTAGAAGAGCCCAAAGCCCGCGCGGATCAAGGTCTTGCCGTTATTGCCCGGAGCGTAGGCGATACCCAGACGCGGGCCGAACTGCTTCCGGTCGTCCTGCGGCACGGTCATCGGAATCTGGAGCGCCTGCAACGTCAGGAAAGCAGGATTCTGCGCCTGGCTGCGTCCGGATCCGGTGAACAATCCCAACGTCGTCTGCCAGCGCAGTCCGTAGTTGAGTGTGAGATGACGCGTCATCCGCCACGAATCCTGCGCGTAAAGCGCCAGCCGCTGTACGCTCTGCGAAAAACTTCCGTCGCCCGCAGGAGTCGTCGATGCGCCATTGGCATAGTCGATGGGGAATTGAGCCAACGTGCTGGCATTCTGCGCGTAATACGTCGGATCGTTGGGAAACGAGTACAGCGTTTCCCGGTTCCCGGGAAACGCTCCACTCAGCACCGGTTCATGAATAAAATTCACTCCAAACTTGAATGAGTGGTCGCCAGTCGCATGCCCAACGTCATAGCGAAACTGATACTTCTGCTGATTACGAAGCGAAGGAAAAAGAGTGATCGGTGTGGCGAACTGGTTGTCTCCGTAAGTCTCAAAGCCAGACACAGTAAGCGTCGTTGAGCTGAAGGGAAACGCCAGCGCGAAACCGAGAGTCGAGTTGCGCGTCTGGGTCAGGTGCAGCAAACTGGCGTCGAATACAAAGGTGCCCAGCCAGGTCGGGCTGAACTCGTAGGTATTGCTGAGTACGTTGTTCCAGTAGTTGTTATGCGTGGTAAGCCCGGTCGAGGGCAGCGTGCCCTGCGCCACTAAGGCATTGCGTGTCAAGTAACTGTCTTCGGACGAACGCAGGAACCACTGCGATTTCGTCGACTCCGCCCAGTCGAAGCGGATCGATCCGATATAGTCGCGAAATGGAATCGGCACATTCTGCGGCACTGTAATCGACGGCACGCCGGGGATCAGTCCGTCCTGCGCGATTTGCGCCAGCGCCTCGAACTCCGACAGGCTGTTCGGGCTGTAGGCGATGCTGGCATTTTCGTGCACATATTCGAGCGAAGAGAAAAACCAGGCTTTATCGCGCGCGATCGGCCCGCCCAATGTTCCAACATAGTTCTGCCGCGAGAACGGCTGCTTGGGACTCGGCGCTGGATTCTCAATCGGAAACCGCGCATTCAGCGCTGCTGCCCGGTCGTAAAACGCGCCACTGCCATGCCATTCATTCGAGCCGCGCTTGGTCGTGATAACGACCGACCCCGCCGTCGTCCCGCCCGTATCCGCATCTTCGTTCGCGGTACGCATCGCGAATTCCTGAATCGTGTCCGGGGAAAAATTCTGCAGAAATCCGCCAATCCAATCGTCGGAATTATCCCCCCCATCCACCGATAAATCGTTGTTCAGTCCAGAACTTCCCCCGGTAGAAACCGCAGTGATTCGCGCCTTCGTCGGATCCGAGGGTTCGACCGGCTCGGTGCCGGGAGCGAGATAAGCAATATTGGCGAAGCTGCGCGTCGCCAGCGGCAGCGTCCGCAAATCCTGGCTGCTGATTACTCCCTCATGCACCACGCTGACCAGGTCAATCGGTTGCGTAGTAATCGACGAACTCTCGCCGCGCACATTCACCGTTTCGGATGCGGCCGCAGTTTGGAGCGTGACCGTCACCTCGCGCACGGAACTAACCGCGATCGAAACTTCGGCCTGCGCCGGAGCGAATCCCGTGGCGGTTACAGTCATCCGATATGCGCCCGGCAGCAGATCATCCAATCGGAACTCTCCCCGGTCTTCCGAGGTGGCCTCGCGCTGCATCGGCGAATCGATGGCCTGCACGACAATCCTGGCCGCAGGAATGCGCGCTCCAGTCCTGTCCTGCACCGCGCCTCGCAACGATCCGCGGGGATTCTGGGCGTGCATGGCGGTCAGCGGCATAGTCGCCGACAGCAAGATCAGCAGCGATTTCCTGAGCAAAGAGATTCCTTCAGTCGGATTTAGGGATAGCACTGGAGCGTAGCCTGCGGGAGCAAGCTACTACCAGTAGTCGTAGGAAAGTGCAGTTACGGCAACTCGACGGACGCAGGCATGGTGAAGAGATTGGGAACAGATAATTGGAAACCGACCACGACGAACAGCCTAATCCGACCACCTCTGTGGCCGCCGGTCCCAACGATGGTTCTTCAGTTTCGCCAGCAGATTCTTGTCCAGAGGGCCCGCGTCGCTGGCGGCAATGTTCTGCCGCACATGCTCCGGCTTCCTCATGCCGGCAATCGTCGTGCTCACCGCCGGATGCGACAGGATAAACCGCAGCGCCATCTCCGGCAGCGTCATCTCCGCCGGCAGAATCTCTTTCAGCTTCTCGACGCGCTGAATCGTCTTCGGCAGATTTTCCGGACCGAAATATCCCGCCCGCCAGTCGCCTTCGGGGAATCGCGTCTCCAGCGTCATCTTGCCGCCCAGGCTGCCTTCATCGAACGGCACGCGGGCGATCACTCCGACATTCAGTTCCTGGCACACGGGGAATAATTTGTCCTCCGGCGCCTGATCGAAGATGTTGTAAATTACCTGCACCGCATCCACCAGCCCGGTGCGCAAAGCCTTGATCCCGTTCTCCGGCTCCCACCGATTAATGCTTAGCCCGAAGAATCGAATCGTCTTGTCGTGCTTCAGTTTCTCGACCGTCGACCGGAACTCAGGCTCGTCGGTCCAACTGTCATCCCAGACATGGAATTGCAGCAGATCGATCGTATCCACACGCAGCTGCTTGCGAATCAGATCGGCATACTTGAAAACGTGCGGCGCTGAAAACACATCGCTGTATTCGTATTCCGGCAACGCCGGCCACCGGTCGTTCGCCGGAGGAATCTTCGAGGCTGCATAAATCCTATTGCCCGCATTTCTCGCCATAACCTCGCCCAGCAAGCCGTCGCTCTTGCCCTCGCCGTAGGCCCACGCCGTGTCGAAGAAATTGCAGCCCAGGTCCACCGCCAACTGCATCGCGCCCAGAGATTCCCGATCGTCCGAGCCGCTCCACCCGCTCATTCCCCATAAACCATGAGCCACCTCGCTGACGTCAAAACCAGTACGGCCAAGCTTGCGATATTTCATGAAAGGGCCTTTCGGTTGAGATGATGCAGAAACTCGTTGAGTATGATAACCGTTCTACTCCCATGCATCTGAAAATGACCGAACTCGAGACCGAACGCCTGCGCTTGCGAGAATTCCGGCCAGCCGATCTGCCTCTCGTGGCCGTGTGGGAAGGGACGGCTCACACCGAGAAATTCCTCGAATTCTGCCTTCAGTCGTATCGCCAATGGGGCATGGGCCCCTGGGCCCTCGTGAAAAAGCCGACCGGCGAAATCGTCGGAAACTGCGGATTCTGCCGCATCGGCTACGAACCCGATGCGGCATCCTTCGAATACTGCGGCGAAGTCAACTATTACATTGCCCCGCCCGATCGCCGGCAAGGCTTTGCCTCCGAGGCCTTGCCCGCAATTGTAAGCTTCGGATTCGACAATCTCCGCCTTACCCGAATTCAGGGCCGATGCTCCCCGACCAACGTTGGCTCAGAACGGGTAATGCTGAAAGCCGGTCTGCAATTCGAGCGAATGATTCCGGCTGCGGAAGATAGCTTGCCGGACGAAAAGCTATACGCAATCACGCGCGAGGGTTTCCACCTGAAATAACATCCCGCCTGAAATGACATCCCGCCCCGCGGATACCGCGATCCCTCAATCGCACATTTTTCGATACAACCCATTCAAACTTTCGCTGCCTGCGCCCGCCTTAAAAGGCGTTTAATGAATCTAGATCATAAACAGGGAGGTACGCATGAAATCTGAATATCCTTATGACCCAACGCCGGGACGAAAAGACGAGTTGATTCCACCGCCGCCGTCCCGCTTTATCGACGAGAAGATCTCGGACGAATCCGGCACGGAAGCGATCGCCGACAGCGCGCTCAAGCCGGCCGGTCTAAAAAATCCCTTCTGGAATTAATCTCGGCAAGCGCCGGTTCGCCGCGCAAAATTCCGTGATAACCGGCGCTGAATTTGTTCCGCTACAACTCAACTACTTCAACACAGGCAGACACAAGCACGGCCGGATTGCGAAATCCAACCCCGCCATTTCCTCCAGCGCCGGACGCAATTGCGAATCGCGGCAAGGCTCCAGCGTAATCACAAACGGTAGCGAGGATTTCTCATAGCCCGGCTTTTGCAGCAGAGAATCGATGTTCAGGTGATGCGCCGCCAGAATCTGCGCCAGCCGCGCCACGATTCCCGGCTGATCCCGCACAAAAAATCGCAAGTACCACGGCGTCTCGAAGTCGCTGCTGATGGTCGGAGCAATGATCCCCGAACCAGCGCTTGCCGGCGAGAACGCGTGGCCCGAAGTATCTCTGGATCCGGCCGAAAGGTTCTGCGCCACAAACATCAAGTCCGACATCACGGCCACGGCCGTCGGATCGCCGCCCGCTCCCGCGCCCAGAAATGCCATATCGCCGCCATAGTGGCCCGAAGTGAGCACCAGGTTCAGATTTCTCTGCACCCGGCCAAACGGCGAATCGGTCGGAACCACGCACGGGCCCACATCCGCGAATAAAGTATTTTCTTTCAAATCGGCCCGCGATATCTGCCGAATCGTACTGCCCAGCTCGGCCGCATAATCAAAGTCAACCGCATCCACGGCGCGAATCGTCCGCGCCCGAATCGATTCCGGCGCGACTCGCGTGTGCAATCCCGCCAGCGCCAGAATCGCGAGCTTGGCGCGCGCATCGCCGCCATCCAAATCTTCGGACGCGTCGGCCTCGGCGTAGCCGCGAGCCTGCGCCTCCTCCAGCGCCTCGCTGAACGGAATCCGCGCATTTTCGATTCGGCTCAGAATGTAGTTGCACGTCCCATTCAGAATTCCCGCGATGCCGTGCAGTCGGTCTCCACACAGTCCGGTGCGCAATGCCGGAAGCACCGGAACTCCTCCCGCCACCGATGCGCCGAACTCGATCTGGCATCCTTTGCCGCTTGCCAGTTCCAGCAGGTCGGGACCGTGGCGCGCGATGAGTTGCTTGTTTGCCGTGACCACCGACTTCCCGGACTCAAGCGCCTTGCGCACAATCGTTCCCGCCGGCTCGAGCCCTCCGATCAGTTCGATCACAATCTGAACATCGGAATTCAACACAGAATCGACGTCGTCGGTCCAGATAACATCGCTCGGAACGTGATTCGAAACCCAGTCCTGCTTCTTTCTCTCTACGTTGCGGTTGCATATATATGTAAGCCGCAGCGATCTGTCGCCGCGCTCGCACAAAATCCTCGCCACCGCGCGACCCACGGTTCCAAAGCCGATCAGCGCCACGCGGCATGCGGAACTTTGCTCGATCTCTGTGGTGTCGACCGCCGGTTTCGACGTGCTCTTAGACAAGCAATCTCCCGCTGAGAAATAGAATTCCCTATCATACGTGCGACCTTGCGCCTCGGAAACTGCAAACCGCAAGCCAGCTAGATGCTCACGCAGGGGCGGACGCATTCGTCCGCCCCTCGGTTCGGCAGTAAGGAGCGGGCGGCATCCTGGACCGAATCCGCATCAAAATTGATAATATTGTTCCTGCCTGCTGCGAGTGCAACACCGGCGGGAGCATCGCGGACAAGTTCCTTCAAAAGCGCCTCTCGGTTGCCCAAACGGGCCGAGCGCTGCGGTCCGCCACCACGCCCCGGCAGCGGGAGGAGAATGAATGATTCGAAAGTTCGCGGCGGTTCCCGGATGCAGCGTCGCTCCGGCCTTAATCCTGGTAACGATTCTGGCGGCGATTCTCGCGGGAGCCCCACCCGTCCACGCTCAACAAGATCCGGCTCAACCAGTTCCGTCGCAACCATCTGCGGATCAGCAGCCGCCCGCCGCGCAAGCTCCTGCTCAGCCACCACAGGCCCAACCCGCTAACCAATCCGGCACGCAGGAAGCTTCTCCGGAAGAGTCCATGCCCGGGCGCAAGCCAAAAGTGAAAGACTACAAAAACTGGGTGTTCAACGTAGGTGGCGGCGCGAGCCTAACCAACGGCTTGACTGCGAAGTTTGTGCGCGGCGGAGGCGGCATCGCCGCGGTCGGCGCTGCTCGCAATTACAGCAAGTATTTCGGTTTGCGCGTCGATTTCCAGTTCGACAATCTGCCGCTGCGCAACTCGGCTCTCGCGCTCGCGCAGGCGCCGGGAGCCACCAGCCACGTCTACTCGCTGCTGCTATCCCCAATTATTAATATTCCCGTCACCAGGGACTGGGGCGGGTACATCATCGGCGGACCCGCGTATTTCCATCGTTCCGGCAAGCTCGATTCTTCGTCCGCCATCCCGGGCTCTCCCTGCAACCCCTTCTTCGGTTGGTGGGGAACCTGCTCCAGCGTCAGCCTTCCAGTCAACGGTAATTTTCTGTCGTCGAGCCAGAATCAATATGGGGAAAGCTTCGGCGGCGGCATCACCCGCAAGATTCGCCCAAACATGGACTTCTACGTCGAGTTCCGCTATCTGCACGGCAAAGGCAACGGCACTACCATCGACTTGCGCCCAATCACCGTCGGGGTCCGCTGGTAAGAAGCCGGCTTCCACATTTGTATTGAGAATTTCGGAAGCCGAGAGCCGGAAGCCGGTCCTACTCCGGATTCGTGCGGTAACTCCACAACTCCGTATTCTGTTTCTGCAATTGTACAAATGACGAAGCTGGCGTAGCCTGTGCTACCGTCGCGCCCGAATTCTCGTCCAGCGCATTCACTTCTCTCACCACTGTTTCCACCAACTCATGCGTGGGCGCGAGCGAGCACGCCGGATCGGTTACCATCGCGTCTCCGGCAAGCAGGAAAGCCTGGCAACGGCAGCCGCCGAAATCTTCCGTGCGGCGATCGCAGCTGCGGCAGGGCTCCGGCATCCAGTCTTCGCCGCGAAAGCGCTGAAATGATGGCGATTCCTGCCAGATCCACGCCAGCGTCTTTTCGCGAACATTCTCAAACGACAACCCCGGCAATACCTCCGCGGCATGGCAGGGCAGCACCCTGCCCGCAGGATTGATCAGCATCAATCTTCGTCCCCAGCCGCCCATGCAGGCCTTTGGATATTTCGCGTAGTAGTCAGGCACCACCGAATCGATGCGCATGCGGCCAGCCAGCCGCTTTTCTGCGGCGGCGACAATCGCCACCGCCTTCTCCAGCTGCGCCCGCGTCGGTAGCAGGGCAGCGCGGTTGGCCAGCGCCCATCCGTAGTACTGAGTGTGAGCGATCTCGACTCGCTCCGGATTCATTTGCTCGATGAACGCAATCATCTCTTCCAGATGGTCGAGATTCTGCCGGTGCACGACCAGGTTCACCGTGAAGGCGAGCTTCCTCGCCCCAACCCGCCGGCGAATTGCCCGCGACAGTTCGATCTTATGTGCATGCGCTTTAGCGCCGGCAATCCAGTTCGCAGATTCTTCCCGCGAGTCCTGAAAGCTGATCTGAATGTGGTCGAGTCCCGCATCGACCAGCGCCTCCAGCCGCGTCTCGTTGAGGCCGATACCCGACGTGATGAGGTTGGTATAGAGACCCGAGGACCGAGCCGCCGCAATCAGTTCCGTCAGGTCCGGACGCGCCAGCGGCTCGCCGCCTGTAAAATGCGCGTGCAACATCCCCAGCTTGCCGGATTGCCGGAATACGCTTTCCCATTCCTGAGTCGAAAGCTCCGCCCGCGTGCCCGCCAACTCCAGAGGATTCGAACAATAGACGCAATGCAGCGGGCAGCGATGCGTGACTTCGGCGATCAGAGCGAGAGGGTTGGGAACCATGAGCCTTTGCTGGCGACAATTCAGTAATTCTGCTGTCTTATTATCGTTGACCTTCCAATTCTAAGATATCCGCTTTTGCCATCGCTGAGGAAGGTTACTGGCGCATTTCCCGCTTGACGATAGTGTTACTCGAGGTAACAATCGTACAGTGTATAAGGTCGTCACGACTAAATCCTTCGCCAAAGCGCTTTCCAGGCTTCCGGCGAACTGGCAGAAGCGGATTGTGAGCAAGATCAAAGAGATCGCCGCCGATCCTTATGCCCAGCACAACAATGTTACCAAGCTGCAGGGACGAGACGGCTATCGGCTGAGAATCGGCGACTGGCGCGTCCTTTACGAGTTGCACGACGACCGCATTGAATTATGGGTCTTGGAAGTAGGAGTGAGAGGAGGAATCTATTGATGCGTATCGAAACGATTACCCGTAAGGGCAGGGAATTTGCTCTGATTCCTGTGGAAGATCTGCAAAAGCTGATGGAAGATGCGGAAATGCTCGTCGACGTAAAAGCCTACGATGCCGCAAAGGCGCGCCTTGAAAATGGCGAAGACGAACTCATACCACTCGAGATCACCGAACGCAGGATGAAGGGAGAGCCAGCGCTCCGCATTTGGCGTGAGCATCGGAAGCTTACCCAGGAGCAACTCGCCAAAAAGTCGAAAGTATCACGTGCCCTCATCGCAGCGATTGAAACAAAACGTAAGACCGGGTCGGTCAACACTTGGAAGAAACTGGGTGCTGTACTCGACGTGAGTTGGGAGCAACTGGCGTAAAGGAACCGAATCGGGAGCGAGAGGGCTGGGAGCAATGGATTAATAACGGGGGATCAATAAGCAACGAATACTGAGACCATTGCGATTGGTGACCGATGCGCACATATCCCCTCGCGACGCAGCCTCCAAATCGCGATAAGGGTTAAAATGACGGAGGTGAAATATGTCGACCCTCGATTGGTCTCATTGCCCGGCCGTGGAAAGCGTGCCGGGACGATTAAGCGGCGCGTGGGTGTTTCGCAACACCCGGCTGTCCGTGTCCGTCGTGTTCGAGAACCTCGAAGCCGGAGCCACGGTGGATGAAATCTCGGAGTGGTTCGAAATTTCCAAAGAGCAGATAATGGAGGTTTTACAGTTTGTCGCCCGCTGCGTAGCCGCGCCGATTCCTGTGGACCGGGTAGCCCCTTTCTCTGCCGATGCTCATTCTTCTTGACCACAATGTGCCAGTCCCGCTATCCGATCATGGCGGCGGCGATCAATGCAGCCAGGCCCGGCAGTTATACCGAAGTCGATTTTCCGTAACTAGTAATCCACGATTCTCTTCTTCTGCAACTGCTCCAGAAACTTGCCGATGTCCTCGCGTATCTTCCCTGGATCCGCGACCGAAAACTGTTTCTGCAACACCGCGATAATCTCCCCGAATGTCCTCTGCCCATCGCATTGCTCCAGCACCTGCCGCCCCGTACCCTGCAGCTTGATCGCGCCTTCGGGAAACAGGATTACGCGATCTTCCTCCGTGCCGCCCCAACGGCATCCGGGCGCGAGGCGCGGCTGGCTCGAATCTGTAGGCGCTGCCACCTAGTTGCCCTCAATCATGAACGCCCCGGGCGGTGGCCAACCGGGCTGCACGTACGCGAAATGAAGCGCGTCGAGCTGCGCCCAAAGAATGTCGCACTTGTCGCGCAGCGCCTGAATCGCCAACTCCTGCTCGGCTCGCGTCTTCGCATTCTCGTAAACGTAGTTGACGGCGAACTTCGCATCCTCTGGCGCCTGCGTCAACCGCGCCTCGAAATAAGCCAGCCCGCCCGACAGCCATGGGTAATGCTGTCGCAGTTTCTCCATCCGCAGCGTGATCAGGTCGCGCGAAAACAACTCCGTCAACGATGACGCCACTGCTTCCAGCAACGAACGGCTGCGCACAATATTCAGATATTCGTTCACCGCGAAGCGCGTAGCGGGCAAGATGCCTTTCCCCGCCCGTACTTGCTGCGCGTCCAGCCCCGCGGCTTCGGCCAGTTTCAGCCAGCGCTTAATGCCGCCCTCGCTGGTCGCATCGCCGTCGTGGTCGACCACGCGCTTTCGCCAGGCGCGCCGGAACACCGGATCGGGCCCGCGCGACAGAATAATCGAATCCTTGATCGGAATCATGCTCTGGTAGTAATACCGGTTCAACGCCCAGGCCTGGAGCTGTCCGCGGTTCAGCCGGCCTTCGTGCATCATCAGATGGAACGGATGCTGGTGGTGATAGCGTTCCTCGCCCACGGCCCGCAAGTGCGCGCGCAGTCCATCGAAGGAAAGAAGGCCCGCGTCGGCCGCGCTTGCATCCGCGGTTCGATCGTCTACCGGTCGATCGTTTATAGGCCGATCGTTTATAAGTCGATCGTTTATAGTTCGATCTCGCATCCATCCTCCGCGATCTCCCAGCCACTCTCGCGCACCTGCCGGTATTCCGGCCCGGCCTGGTTCAGCATGGGATTTGTGTTGTTGATATGTACAAAGATTTTACGTGGACGCCGCAGCTCAGCCAACCGGCTGATGCTGCCTTCCGCGGACGAAACCGGAACATGTCCCATCTGTAAGGCGGATTGTCCCGACCCTTGAATCCGGATTAGCTCATCGTCGCTCCAGAACGTGCCGTCGAATAGCAGCACGTCGGCCGATTCGAACTCTTCGAGCAGCGTGTCGTCGATCTGAGGAACGGCCGGCATGTAGGCAAGCCGCTTGACTGATGGCGATTCGACTTTCGAATCGGCATTCGAATCGGGATTCGAATCAATGATCAGGCCCAACGACGCTTCTCCCGCCGCGAGTTGCGATTGCCGCTGCGCTGAAACGTACGCCGGATAGTGGGTGCCCAACGAAAGCGCGCGGCCGCGCAGCCCGGAATCTTTGCCCAGAGCAAACGATGTCCGAGGAGTGAAGTCGGACCACGTCAGTTGTCCAGGTATGCGCCGCAGCATGGCGAACATGGAATTGTCTTCGGTAAGAATGCGGCGGATCGAGCTGGTCGCGTGCACCCGCAGCGGCTGCAACTCCCGCAGCAGCAAAAGGCCCAGCACGTGGTCGACGTCCGCATTGGCGAGCACAGCGCCGGCGATCGGCGATTGACGAACGCTGCGCGCGCCCTCGATCTTCCCAGGATGACGTTCCCGGGGATGCAGTTCCGGAGTGGCTTCGATTTGCGCCCTCAGATCAGGAGACGCGCCGAGCAGAAACCATGAGCGGTCGTTGCCACTAACGGCCACTTGAGTCTGGCTGCGCGCTTTGCCGGGAAAGGTTCCGGCCCGGACCGCGAGGCAGTTGGGGCAGGCACAATTCCACTGCGGAAATCCTCCGCCGGCAGCGGAGCCAAGTATCTTCACGCGCATGGCTGGAGTTTAACAGCCGAGTGGTCGCGCTCGCTGGCGCAGGCGATTTTTTGATTCTCCGCCGGTCAGGATGACAGAAGTTGCAAGCTTTGTGCAGCGGCTGAGCATGAAAAGTGCAAATCGGCAACGGAAATTTCGACGCTGAGGTGGTTTTAACTTGCGTTTAGCGGGGCCAGGGGACATACTCGAAATGTCCTTCTGGCAAGGGCTTCAGCCTTCCCCCGCCCTCCCCATCACTTCCTTCTCCTAAAAATGCTGGTCATCCTGAGCGGAACCGTTCTTCAGGCGAAGCGAAGAGCCCGCCCTGAGCGAAGTCGAAGGGATCTCCCGCTTCACCGCCTTCGGCGCGTAAGCCCCACCATCTCGCGAGAAAGTTCTTGACCCAACTTCGCTTGCCTTAAAATAATTAAGGCTGCTAAAGTTTTTCGCCTTACAGGAGATCACTCTGCTTACAACTTCCCCAGCCGCAACTTTCAATGGCCATTCCATGGTTGGCACACTCCAGCGCGTGCTGGTCTGCTCTCCTCGCACCGCTGGCTGGAACCAGCCTGAGCGGGCCGCTCGCTGGCGCGACCTCGGCTTCCACCGCGCGCCCGATTTCGCTCCGGCTCAGGCGCAGCATGACGCCCTGTGCCGCGAACTCGAAAACACTGGCGCGGAGGTGATCGAAGCCCCTCCCGCGCCCGATCTCTCGCTCGACGCCGTTTACACCCACGACGCATCTCTCGCCACCGACTTCGGCATCATCGTCATGCGCCCCGGCAAGGCCAATCGCATCGCCGAAGGCCGCAATCACGGTTCGTTCTGCACGCTTCTCGGCATTCCGGCCTTGGCGAAGATCGTCGCCCCCGGAACCACCGAAGCCGGAGACATTCTCTGGTTCGATTCGAAAACCTTGCTGATCGGCTGTGGCTACCGCACCAATCCCGCCGGCATCGCGCAAATGCGCGACCTGCTCGCCCCGAAGGGCGTGGAAGTTCTCTCCGCGCCGCTTCCCTACGGCTCCGGACCCTCCGCCTGTCTGCACCTGATGTCGCTCATCAGCCTGCTCGACCAATACACTGCCCTCGTCGATCTCCCCTGGCTCGCTGTCGAGACCGTCGAACTCCTCAAGTCGCGCGGATTCCAGTTCCTCCCCATCGACGACTCTGAACGCGACACGCTCGCCTGCAACGTCCTCGCCCTCGGCGGCAAGCGCTTGCTGGCCCTCGAGGAAAATCAGAAGACCAACGCCCGCCTCCGCCAAGCCGGCTTCGACGTCCGCACCTTCCCCGGCAGCGAACTCTGCGTCAACGGCAGCGGCGGCCCCACCTGCCTTACCCGCCCTTTGTTGCGCGGGTAAATTGAAAAATTGGGAATCTTAGGCTTGTGTGGGGACGGGCGCCTTCGCCCGTCCCGCCGAGCGCAGCGAGGCGCCTACCCCTTCGCCAGATATTCCGCCAGTCGATCGAACGTCTCCCCAAAGTCCTGCTGCATCAACTTGCGATATCAAGGGGATGGAAGCGGGCGCAGCGTTTCGATTCGCCTGGCGGGATGCGTAATCTCATATTAATACATAATTGTACGTACAGGTCTGCCTTACATGGCGCACCATTCCCTTTGCAGCCGGCAAAACGCTGTAGGAGGGGGGCTACGATGCCATTTCCGGAGCCGGAAACGGCCATTGCTGCGACGATCGATCGGCTGGATAGGGGAAGGTTCATCCAGCGCAAAACTCTGCGTCTTGAAGCCTGCCAGGAGCCCTCTACGACTTTTCAATCACTTGCACGGAGACGCAACGACTTACGGACAATGACCGTTAAATGAGTCGTTAAATCCGAGAAAGTACCGACGCCGAAGACCAACGACCAACGACCGACCCTAGTGCGCCAGCGGCTGAAACGGCCCCAGCACCGCAGTCATTCCCGCGCGCTTGCGCAACTCCGTCAGCAGGGCGCTGGCGGCATTCTGATACGTCTTATTCGGATCGGAAGGATCCGCCCAGACCGCGTCGTAAATAATCTGCGCCGCCTCTTTCAACTCCAGATGCAGCGCCGCCTCGAATACATCCACTCGCTCCTGTAACCGTTCGTAGCACGCATTGCAGATTTCCGCGCTGGCCGGCTCGCCCGAGTGGTGTTCGCCAATCTTGCAGAACGCTTCCGGCCCCTTGACCACGTCGGCGTGCGCTTCCAGAAGTTGCGACTTGAACTGGCGCAGAAATTCCTCGCGCTCCTGTTCGATCACCGCCGTATCGGGAATCGGATCGGCTTCGCTCGACACCGCTCTCACTGGAATTTTCGCCACTACCGGCGAAACTCGCTCATTGTGGTGGCAGGTGGGGCAGGCATCGAGATCGGCCGGGTAGTAGAGATGGCATTTCGAACAAGGTAAACCATATCCCGAAGCCCGCCGCGGGGCGCTGCCCTCGGCGCGGGGGATCATTTCCTTGGCCAACGCGCCGTCCTTGGCCAAAGCCGCATGCACTACGGCATTCACGGTCTCTTGCTGGGATCGGGTTGCGTTGGTCGCCATCGGACTTCCAGTCCTGTTCTCCGGTCTTTTTAGTCTATCGACCGTCTCAGGATTCGCCTAAGCACCGTAGTACAACGGGGACATTGGCCAACCGGCCAGCTTGCAGATCATTTGCGCTTAACGCGATTTCGGTTCTTTCATGAGCTTGAGCAGCTCTTCGCGTCGCGCGCGGTAGAGTTGGCGCTCGGGGTCGAGTCGCGCCGCAACCTCCAGTTCCGACAGCGCTTCGTCATATCGATCCAGGGTCATCAGGCAGGCAGCCAGCGAATAGTGGTTGTCCGCCGAGGCATTCAGCCGCAGCGCCTCGCGAAATTCCTTTTCCGCCGCCTGCAATTCTTGCCGTTGATAGAGCACAGTTCCCAGCAGATGGTGCGCCGCCTCCGAGTCTGGATTCAGCGAAACCGCCAGCCGCAGCTCGCGCAGCGCCTCTTCCGGCTTGTTATCGAGCAGCAGCGCCTGCCCCAGGGCGCGGTGCTCCGCCGATCCCGTCGGATTCAGTTGCAGCGCCAACCGAAGTTCATCCACCGCCGCGTCATACTTCCTTTTCGCCATGTACGCGCTGGCCAGGCAAGCATGCCCCTGCTGCCATTCCGGATGTTCCCGGTACAACGCATTCATTTCCTCTATGGCCGACTCGAATTTTCCCTGATCGCAATACGTATTGCCCAGATTGTTGCGGATCGAGGCCTCGCCCGGCGCCAGCTTCTTGGCCTCGCGATACTCGGTCACTGCCTGTTTCAGATTTCCCTGTTCATGCAGAATCAACCCCAGGTTCGCGTGAGCCTCCCAGAACTCGGGGCGCAACCGAAGGGCCCGCTCGTAGGCCGCAATGGCGCCGGGCAGGTTTCCATCGGCGTGCAACGCAATACCCATGTCGTAATAGGTGTCAGCATTGCCGCGATCGTCGCCTGGGTTGCGGGCCAGCGACTCTTCGTAGGCATGCACCGCGGCCCCATACTGGCCGTTCGAGTACAACCCCAGCCCCAGAAACTGATAGGCCTCTGCATTCTTCGGATCGAGACTGAGCGCCGTGCGCGCCTCGGCGATCGCATTGGGGCCATCGTCCAGGCGGTAGAAAAGATAGGCCAGCGCGCCGTGATTCTCTGGAAACTCCGGCATCAGCCGCGTCGCCTCCGCCAGTTCGTCGAAGGCCTCGTCCCATCTTTCCTGCTGGCGCAACATTACGCCCAGCGCAAAATGCAAAGCGGAATTCTGCGCGTCACCGGCAACCACCTTATGCAAATCGTCTTCCGCTTCTTTGAACTGTTGTTTGCGGGCTTCCACCGCGGCCTTCACCAACCCATCTGGAATTGCAGGACCCACCATCGCGGACATGGCGTTCCCCGAGCTTAACGCCCGCATCAACGGCTGAGTGGCGCCCGCAGACTCCATCTGCCGAAGTTCGCTCTGCGTGGGCAGCGTTGCCAAACCATGCTGCGCAACCAGCCCGGCCAGCCGGCCGCCTGGAACTCCGCCCACCAGCCAGGCGGTAACCTGCATGCTGGTCAACGGTTTTGGATCGGTCCGTTGCGCATCCGTGGATTGTGCCGCGGCGGCAGCCGCCAAACTGAACAGAAATAGATATATGAACGCCTGGATTCTCACCGGACTCCCCAACGCCTGAATTGAATTAAGACTGGATCGCTTGCTGGTGGCGGCTTTCGGCCGACCATTGCCGTGAAGGCCCCTCTGGAAACATAGCCCGGCCAAGCGTCCGGAGGTAAGGTCACGGAGGTAACCGGCCGAGCGTTTGGCCTCTGAAACGCCGATGGCATTAGGCAGTGTCGCAATTTGGCTCACGCGACGCGCCGGTTAAGCCTGAGATCCTTCGCTTCGCCTGAAAAACGGCTACACTCAGGATGACACCGCACTCTAGAAAGCCAAATTGCTCACTACCCTGGCATATCTAAGTTTGACTTCCCCAGTAACCCGCCGTAACCTAGAGGGGTTAAGGGATATTCGATAGCTGTCTGTTCCTTGGAGGTTTTGTGGGAGAGCTTTTCCAACCAACACATTTGTTGCTCATCGCGATCGTTGCCCTGATCCTGTTCGGACCCAAAAGGTTACCGGAGTTGGGCAAGGGCTTGGGCGAGGCGATCCGAGGCCTGAAAGACGGGATGAAGGAACAACCCCCGGTCCAGCCTCCAGCCGATCAGAGCAAGAATACCGAGCATAAGAGCTAGCTCAGCGCTGACCGACTGCCCCGCTGGTCGTACATGGTGATCGAGCATGGCGGGCAGATCCTCTGGCTGCAAGTCTCCGCTTTGACACAACCGTGTCCATATTTTCGTAATTAAATTCTCTGATTGAGTTCCGTTCTCGTTTTTGGGTGACCCCGGCTAAACTTTTATTCTCAAACTCTTTTCCTGTGGAGGTTGGTCGTGTTGCGCACATTTCGATTATTTCAATTATTCTCGCTGCTCGGCGTGCTGTCGTTGTCATCCGCTCTGTTCGCCGACCAGGTCACGCTGAAGAATGGCGACCGGCTTACGGGCACGGTCGTGAAGTCCGACGGCAAAACGCTGGTCCTGCACACGGATGCCGCTGGAGACGTCACTCTCAAGTTCGACACGATTCAGGAGATCAAGACCGAGCAGGAATTGCACGTCAGCCTGAAAGGTGGCAAGACCGCGGTCGGCCCCGTCACGACCACCGATGGCAAGATTGAGATCGTCACCAAAACCTCCGGCACCGTCGAAGCGGCCAAAGACGATGTGACCGAAATCCGCAACGACGCCGAACAGACCGCCTACGACAAGTCGCTGCATCCGGGACTGATGCATGGTTGGCAGGGCGGCGCGAACGTAGGATTTTCCGTGGCCCGCGGCAATAGCGAGACCGAAAATCTTGCCATCGGATTCAATGCCGTCCATCCGACGCTGAACGACAAGATCACGCTGTACGCGAATTCGATCGACACCCAGAATAATCTTGCCACGCCCAGCACGGTTGCGAACCTGGTTCAGGGCGGCCTTCGTTATGACCATAACGTGAGCGATCGCCTGTTCGTCTTCGGGGCCGGCGACTTCATGAGCAACGCGCTCCAGTACCTCGATCTGCGCCAGGTCTACACCGGCGGCTTCGGCTACCACGCCATCAAGTCCGACGCGACGGTGTTAAATATTCTCGGCGGCCTCAACTACACCCATGAAACTTATTCGAATGGGGCAGAGATCTTACCGGCGACGAATCCGCCCACCTTCGCCTCTTATGGGGTGACCAACCGGTTCGCGGCTCTCACTCTGGGCCAAGAACTGAACCAGAAACTCGGCAAGAGCACGGTCATCACCGAGAACTTTTATTACTATCCGGATCTCCAGGACACCAGCGATTACCGCACGACCTTCAACTTCGGCACCGTCACAAAAATCAGCAAATGGCTGGGCTGGCAAAATCAGTTCGGCGACATTTATGTCTCCAACCCGCCGACTGGCGCAAAGAGTAACGACCTGATCTTCACCACTGGACTGAACGTCGCGTTCACGCACTAAGCTTGCCTGGAATGCAGTACTGGAATTGGGAGCCGGGGCGGTTTTCGTTTCATCTGGCGAGGCCGCCAACAGCAGGTCCCCCACTACGTCCTCGCTGGCTCTCGGGCTTCGGTCGGGATGACAAGAGCTGTATCGTCGCGAGCACGGGCCTTTCCAAAAATCAAAGGCCACTTCTCGCGCACAGCACGCGCGAGAAATGGGGCACCCGGGAAGTTTGAATCAGAAATCGTCAATCTGAAATCTGCAATCGCTTTCCTAGTCGATGCCGTGGATCCTCATGCTGACCAGCTTGTCGATGCTCAAGTCGTGAATTCCGCGCGAGCGCATGTCGGCGATGTATTCCGGCGTTACATTGTGGATTCGCATCGCGATCAGTTCGTCCGGATCGGGATGCGCAAAGCCGAGTCCCTGCACCTTGGCGATGAACTCCGGCGAAACGCCATGAATCCGAAAGGCAATCAGCTTCTCCAACTCGATGTGATCGTATCCGACCTTCTTCAACTGTTCCATCCATTCCGGAGTCGCGCCATGAATGCGCATCGCAATCAGCGTGTCTTCATCCGGCGAGTAACCCGCCTGATGCAGGCTATGAATCATCTGCGGCGTTACGCCATGAATGCGAAACGCTACTAGCTTATCGCTGTCGGAAATCGTCAATCCCTCCGCCCGCAGAGCCTGAATAAAAGCTGAGTCCACTTTGAAGATGCGGAACGCAATCAGCTTGTCGGTGTCGAGATTGCTGAGATGCTCGTTCTTGATCTCTCGGGCGAAGTCGAGGGTTACATCCATCACCGCCATGCCGTATTGCTTCTCTTCATCGACCGGGAACCCGAGCGCCTGCATCTCCCGCGGAAAATTCGGATCGGGATGAAAATGAAATAGTCCTGCGCCCTCGCCATCGTTCAGAAACCCTTCGCACTCAATTTTTCCCGCATCGCGCGTGATGGTGAAGTGAACGTCCTGGCGTCCAGATTTTGAGAAGTCGACGCCTTGAAACGAATTCGCCGGCCAATCGGATTGATGGCTGGAAGTTCCGCCATGATGATGTTCGATCAGCGAGAATTCGACTTTGCCGGGTTCGTCGGATTTGCTGAGCGTCCAATCGCCGCTGCGCACTTCAGCTTGCGCGTCGTTTCGCGTTTCATTTCGCAACTCTGCGGCGCGATTCTTGATGACGAACAGAACTACGCAGCACGCAAAGACCAGGTAAGCAAGGGTTCGGCGCATTCTCATAGTCGTCTCCTTATCGAAATCGAGAGTGAACACTCGCGGCGCTGTGCTCGTTGCGCCGGGCTTCGCCCAGGCTTGGACGGACGAGGCGTCCGTCGCTCCATGAGCGGTTTATAGGTCGGCCTTGGAATCCAGAATTCCCAACTGCCGCAGTTGAATCAGTTTTTGCAGCGTCAGATCTTTGAAGCCGTGCTGCCTGGCGCGCTCGATGAACTCGGGCGTGACATCCTGCACCTTGGCGCCGATAATCTCATTGACGCCGACCTTGAATCCCGCGGCCTGCAACGCCTTGATGTATTCGGGACTTACGTCCTGCACCTTCATGCCGATCAGTTCGTCGACTGACGGTTTCAGGCCGAGGGCCTGAATCCCGCGTACATATTCGGGAGTGACATCTTGCACCCGCATGGCGATCGCTTCGTCGGCGTTCGGCTGCAAGCCTTGCGCATGCAGGCCCTTCAAATATTCTGGAGACACATCCTGCACCTTCAGGCCGATTACTTTGTCGGCGGTGACGGCAAGACCTGCGGCTCGAAGTTCCTGAACATATTCTGGAGTCACGCCCTGCACTTTCAGGCCGATGAGTTGGTCGATGTCGGGATCCAATCCCGCCTCTTTCAGGCCGCGATAATATTCGCCGTCGACGCCCTGCACTTTCAGGCCGATTAACTGCTCCTCGTCGGGCTTCAGACCCGATGCGTGCAACTGGCGGACATATTCCGGCGTGATGCCCTGCACGCGCATCCCGATCAGGCGATTCGCATCGGGCTGCAGGCCTTCTTGCTTCAACTCCCGAACATATTCCGGCGTTACGTCCTGAATCTTCAGAGCGATTAACTGGTCGACGGTGAGATCGCCGAGGCCCGCGGCTTTCATGCCGTCGATGTAAGAGGACGCCGATACCGGCGTTGAAGGCGACGCCGCTGTTGCTCTCGCCGCTGCCTGCGCGTCGCTCTGGCGGTGCGCTGGCTTCGAAGCTGCTACGCCTGGCGAACTGGCCGCGGAGACAGCCTGGGCTTGCCCGATCATGGCAGCCCGAGCCGACGGCGGATGCGCCATCCCCAACAGTGCAGTGCCGGCAACCAGCGCCGCAGTCAAACAGAGTATGCCGCCGATCGCGCCAATGCCGCGCATTCCAGCGCCTAGCGTTTTCAAACCGAGGACGCGCACGACGCGCTCGGTGAGCGGACCGCGGTTCGCCGCCATCGCAAGTGCGGGTGCGCTGCGCCACTCTTCCATCAGCGTAAGCGCCCGCGCGTATTCCAGGGCGTTGCCGCATAGGGCGACCGCCACATCGTCGCAGCAGTGCTCGCGTTCCGCGCGAATCCGCTTATTCAGCCACCAGACCGCAGGATGGTAAAAGAGCAGCGTCTCCACGCAAACCTGGAAGACATTCAAGAAAGGATCGAGGCGTTGAATGTGCGCCAGTTCGTGAGCGATCACCGCCTGGAGTTGATCTTCCGAAAGCCCGGAGAGCGCAGTCACCGGCAGAAAGACGACCGGCCGGAACCATCCAACGACCGCGGGAGCCTGCAACCACTTGCATTCGCAGTAGTCAATCGCTCGCCGCAATCCGAGTCGATCCTGAAGCGTGTAGCAAATCTCAAGCACGCGTTCGCTTACCAGTAAAGACTGCTTGCGCCGTTTGCGCTCGAGCAGAAAGAATCCGCCCGCGGAACGCAGGCTGAAGAGAGCCACGCCCAGCAGCCAGCTCTCGACCAGGTACGGCAGCACGTCGTATGCACGCCAGGGCGATGCTGCGTCGTTAGAAAATGCGCCGCTCGACGATCCGTTGTGCGACAAGGCAATCGGGCCATTCGCCGCCACGATTGGCCAGGTGGGGCGGAGACGCCTTTCTGCAACGGCGGAATGCTGTGCGTAGAAAAAGAAAGTGGCCACCGGAGCCAGCAACATCAGCGCCAACGCACTCACGCCCGCCACATAGCGCGCCGATGCCCGCTGGCACGATGCCATCAATACCGCGGCCAGCGCGGCCAGAGCAGTTCCCTGCCACAGGAAGTGCAGCAGCGCCCATCCCAGGGCCTGCATTGCCGCCGGGGAAAGCCAATTCGTCAGAGCGCTGGTCGTCGCTGTAGCCATCGCCGGTGTAATCATCTTCGCTTCCTTTCGTATTCACCAAGCTCATACTCATCCAGCAAATGCCGCAGCTCTTTGATCTCTTCCTGCGAGGCCTTACTTCCCGCCAGCGCATGCATCATGAGCTGGCTTGCCGAACCCTCGAAGACGCGCTGCAACATGTCCCCGGCAAGCTGACGTTTGGTCTGCTCCGCCGGCAGGCATGCTTCATAGACATGCGCGCGCTGGGTTTCGTTTCGCCGGACCGTGCCTTTTGTCGTCATGATTTGCAGAAGCTTCAGCACCGTGGTGTATCCCAGTTCCCTTTTCTCGCTCAAAGCTTCATGCACTTCGCGCACCGTAGAAGGCCCGCGGGTCCACAACACGCGAAGGATTTCCAGCTCGGAAGCGGTGGGTTTATCGGGAGTCGGCTTCATGAAGAGGACGATACTACGAAGATGTTCGTAGTGTCAACGAAAATCTTCGTAGATGGCGGGTGGGATGCTTTTGTCCTTGAATGCCCAAAGAAAAAAAGGCCGCGATCGGAATCGCGGCCTTGTCTCGCGAGTTGTCTGAACTTCTACTGTTCGCCGGCTGAGGCGCTGCTACCCCAGAGAGCATTGCTGCCCCACAACGCGTTGCTTCCCCAGAGGGCGTTACTTCCCCACAGCGCGTTGCTGCCCCAGAGTGCGTTCGATCCCCAGAGCGCATTGGACCCCCACAAGGCATTGCTGCCCCATAAGGCGTTGGTGCCGGTCATGGTCGCCGACTGCGCACCGGCGGTGAACTGCGTCGATCCCCACACCGCCGAGTTCGCCCAGGTCGCGGATGTATTCCAGACGGCAGTCGGGTTGTCGTTGAGATAGACGTTGCCGGTGCTCGCGTCATACGACGTTACCGGCGACATTGCGGTTCCCTTCGCTACTACCGTGCTGCTGAGCGCGGCTTCCACGTCGAGGTAGCCGGCGCCCACCGTGAACACGTCATACTGGTCGGTGTAGGTGATGCCGGTGGTCGGATCTGTGGTGCTGCTGGAAACCGGAAACGTCTTATAGGCCGTCAACATCAGCCGCGCCTTCACCTGATCGGGAGTAAGGCTGGGACTTTTCTGAAGAAGGTCCGCGACCGCTCCGCTGACTACGCCCGCGGCCATGCTGGTGCCGCTCAGAGTGAAGTAATTGGGCGACGATGCACTGTTTCCGCCGTTCACGTAATAGCTGTAGGGCACTTGATTGCCGGGATATTGGTTATAGAGCGTCGAATTCGGAGCCCCGATTGAGACCAACAAATTACCCGGCGCGACCAGGTCGGGCTTGGCGATTGCATCCACAACCGTCGGGCCTTTGGAACTGTAGCTGGCGATCAGGTCGTCGGTTCGCGTTGGCGTTCCCATCGTCTTCATCGCGCCCACGGTGATCGCGTAAGGATCATTGCCGGGCGAGGTAACCGTGGCATAGCCATCGGTCTGCTGAAAGCGGCCATTGTTGCCCGCGGCCACGACTACGACGATTCCACTCTTCCAAGCCTTCTCCACTGCCTGGCACAGCGGATCGAGCGTATACGATTCGTAGATAGGACGGCCCATCGACAGATTGATGACGCGAATGTTGTACTTCGATTTCAGAGAAATTGCCTGGTTGATGGCGGCGATCACAACGCTGTCGGTGGACGCGCCGTTCGCATCCAGCACTCGCAGATTGATGATCTTCGCTCCCGGGGCAATCCCTTTGAAGGTCTTGTTATAGAGAAAGCCGGTGGAGTTAAAGCCATCGCCAGCGATCAGGCCGGCGACGTGCGTGCCGTGTCCGTAAAGGTCGTGCGGGTTCGAATCGCCCGCGACGAACGACTGTTGATACACCACTCGCGAAAGCAGCCCGCCATACAGATCGAGGTTATTGCTCACTCCGCTGTCGATCAGGGCCACGCCAATACCGGCCCCGGTGTAATTGGACTGCCAGGCATACTCGGCATTTACGGCGGCGGCGGCGTTATTGAGCGACGGCGCGAGCGGCCGGTCGCTGCTGATATATAACACGTTGGACTGGTTCGCCAGGTTGTGGATTCCGTTGCCGTCGAGCAGCGCAACCACGCCATTCACCAGCGGCAAGTCGCCGAGGATTGTGCCCCCCAGCTTCAGAATGTCATTGAGCAGGCAACCGACCAATCCGAGGAGCCCGCTGCAATTCAGCTGGGTTCCGGGTGCGTATTGCACGATCACCTGGACCTGCTGGCTGCCGTTATAGTTTTGCAGTTCCGGCGAAAGTTTTGGATTGCTGGCGGTGCCGGCGTGGGCCAGACTTACCGACCCCAGCAGCACGATCAAGATTAGAAGCACGATTCTTTTCATATTCCCCCACTCGTATTTCCTACTCGAGCGCCTCAGGGCGCGTAACTACTCCGCAAGTGACCTATAGATATGCAGGTGCAAGCCCAAAGGCGGTACAGTTTTACCCTTACTTATCAGCGGCTTAGGCCGTATTGCTTGGCACAGACAAAGGGCACTTTGTCCCATGGCGCGGGCGTGGGACACCTTGTCCCGACGTGGAAACTGTTCAGACGCCCGTCCGGCCCTGTTGCTCCCTTTGTAAATGACTCATTTAACTTGGAACCCTCCGGTAACCTTTGGTAATCGGAAAGCGACGTTTTGGGCGGACAGCCTCCTATTCTTGGTTGAAAATTTCAGTTAACTATCATGTCCTGGGGACGTTTCATTGGCGCACGTGTGTTTATCTCCGGCGTAGCATTTGCCGCGGCCGTGTGCTTTGCTTTGGCGTTCTCGCACTGGCACTCCAGCGATCCGGTGAAGTTCGCGTGTTACCTGATCGCGGCGCTGCTGGCCTCGTCGCTCAAAGTGACCTTGCCGGGCGTCGAAGGCACGATGTCGGTGAACTTCCTGTTCACCCTGCTCGGAATTCTCGAACTAAGCCTGCCCGAAACTTTGCTGATTGGGCTGGCGGCCACGATCGGCCAGTTTTACTGGCGCCCCGCGCGCCAAGTGAAGCTGGTGCAACTCATCTTCAATCTTTCGCAAGTGACGGTATCGAGCGCGGTAGCCTACGGCGCCTATAAGCTCGTGGTGCTGTACATTTTGCACGCACCCGGGCCACTCGCGCTTCTGGTCGCCGCCATTACGCACTTCGCCCTCAATACGGGCGCCATGTCGACAATCATCGGCTTGACCGAGGACAAGGCCGTTTTTAAAGTCTGGACTGACATTTATCTTTGGTCATTTCCCTACTACATCGTGGGAGCGGCGGCGGCGGGCCTGGTTCACTTCTTGAACGGGCACATCGGCTGGCAATCGTCTCTGTTGGTTCTGCCGCCGATTTATTTGATGTATCGCTCGTATCGGCTTTACCTGGGCAAGCTCGAAACCGAGAAACTGCACGCCGAGCAGGTTTCGAGTCTTCACCTGCGAACCATCGAAGCTCTTGCACTCGCCATCGAAGCCAAAGACGAAACCACCGGCGAACATTTGCAGCGCGTACGCGTTTATGCCATGGAACTCGCCAAGGACCTGGGCCTCAGCGAGGACGAAACCGAAGCCCTGCGCGCCGCTTCCGTGCTGCATGACATCGGCAAGCTGGCCGTTCCCGAACACATTATTTCGAAGCCGGGGAAACTGACGCCGGAAGAATTCGAGAAGATGAAAATCCACCCCATCGTGGGCGCGGAGATTCTGGAGCAAGTCGATTTTCCGTATCCCGTGGTGCCGATCGTGCGCGCTCATCACGAAAAATGGGATGGCAGCGGCTACCCGCATGGCTTAGCCGGGGAGGCGATCCCGATTGGCGCGCGTATTCTCTCCGCCGTCGACTGTCTGGATGCGCTTGCTTCCGACCGGCAATACCGCAAGGCGCTGCCCTTGAACGAAGCTATGGCAAAGGTCGCGGCGGATGCGGGAAAAGCCTTCGATCCGGAAGTGGTGAAGATTCTGCGACGCCGCTACATCGAGCTCGAGAAACTGGCCAACGAGCAACCGTTGCAATCTCCGCCGAAGTTGTCGACGGATATCAAGGTGGAACGTGGCCTGGCTCCGGACGCGGGATTCGCCGAGTCTGCCGAAGCGCCGGCCGATGCTTCCGACTCCGCGGATTCGACGGGGCGCATTTCGGCGGCGCGTGAGCAGGGACGTGAAATTCTCGATCTCAACCGCCAATCGGGATCCGCGCTGCGGTCCGAAGACATTCTTTCCCTGCTCGCGGTGCGTCTAAAACGGCTGGTGCCGCACGATTCCATGGCGGTGTACTGCGCGAAGAATGGCGCACTCGCAGCCGAGTTCGTGAGCGGCGATAATTTCCGCTTATTCTCGTCGCTGAGAATTCCCGAGGGTGAAGGACTCTCGGGCTGGGTCGCGCAAAATCACAAAGCCATCCTCAACGGCAATCCATCGGTGGAGCCCGGCTATCTGAACAGTTCCAGCCGGCAGAATACACAGCAGAATACCGAGCAGAATACAAAGTTCAGCACGCTGCGCTCCGCTCTGGCGGTGCCGCTCGAGGGAACTGCTGGAGTTGCGGCTGTGCTGGCTCTCTATCGCGCCGCAGCCGACGCGTTCACTCCAGACGATCTGCGCGTAGTGGAAGAAATTGGTGCGGGGATGGGAATCGCGATCGAAACTGCGACCAAACCCAAAGCCGTCGCCACCACCGCGGGAGCAAAGTAGCGCCGCCGTCTCGGCGGCTGTCACGAGGGCGTCCCGCCCTCGGCGCAGAAAGCGAAATCAAGTTAAAACCTTTTGCGGTACGCTTGCTCCCAGCGCGGCGGGCGAGACGCCCGCCGGACAGCCGCCGGGACGGCGGCGCTACATGCGGATTGGACCTCATTGCTGCGTTATACTTTCCCGCTATGCGACTCCTTCCGATTTCAGCACTGGCAACTCTTCTTGTCTTTCTTTCAGCCAGCGTCACGGCGCAGTCTCTCCTGGTCGTGAATCAAGGCGACACCAATGTGAGCATCGTCGATCCCGTCACCGCGAAACAGGTGGCGACCATCGACGAGAAAGTTGTCGGGGTGCATGGCCACGAAATCGCGGCCTCCGCCGATGGCCGCACGGCGTTTGTACCGATCTACGGCAACACCGGCGTCGGCAAGCCGGGTATCGATGGACACGATATGCTCGTCATCGATCTGCCATCGCGCTCGATCGTCGGCGACATCGATTTCGGCCACGGCGTGCGGCCCCACTTCCCGCTGCTCGATCCGGCGAGCGGAATGCTCTATGTCACGACCGAATTGGACAAGACCGTGATCATCATCGACCCACGCACCCGAAAGATTGTGGGCGCGGTTCCGACCGGGCAGGAGCAGTCGCACATGCTGGTGCTGTCGCACGACGGACGACTCGGATACACGTCGAACGTGGGACCGGGCACTGTTTCCGTGCTCGACATGGTTGGCCGCAAGACGCTCGCGATCATTCCGGTGTCGGGCGAGGCCCAGCGAATTTCTATCTCCGCCGACGACAAGCTGGTATTCACCGCCGATCAAACCAAACCGCAGCTGGCAGTAATCGATACGGCAGCCAGGAGAGTGAAAACGTGGGTGGCGTTGCCAGGCTTTGGTTACGGCTCGGCGGCCACGGCTGACGGCCGCTGGCTGCTGATCGCGATACCGGCTACGAACCAGGTGTCGGTCATTGACCTGCAAACCATGAAAGTCGCTCGCAACATCGACGTCGGCGAGAAGCCGCAGGAAATTTTGATTCGGCCCGATGGGAAGGTGGCTTATGTATCCTGCGCCGGCGCGGGGAAAGTTGCGGCGATTGATCTGGCGCAGTGGACAGTTCAGGCGCAGATCGCTACCGGCAAGTACGCCGACGGCCTGGCCTGGGCAGAGTAGGGGACAGTCGGGCGAGAGATGAATGACATTATTCTCAGCCGGCGAGTTCATCCGGCGGAAGAGGCTCGAAAAATTCCGGGCCGACTGCCAGCTTGCCTTTCAAGATGCCTAGTTTTCGAGGACCCTTTCGGCTCGAAGGGCTCACTTTCACAGCCACGCACGGCTTTTCGATCGGGTTGGAATCGGTCGTTTTGACGTCGTGAGTCGTGAGCTTTTTCATGGCAGCTTTGGATGCGTTAGCTAATCCTACCCAAATCAAGATCACTATCGAGCAGCGAGCAATATCCGGTCTTGGTGCAGTTTGGCTTCGCACCGGGCGGTAAAGCGGGAGATCCCTCTCTGCGCCTGAAGAACGGCTCCGCTGGGGATCACAATCCAGTTTAGCAAGCAAAACTGAACCACTGCCAAGGTCCGCGCCATAGTTATTCCAGCTCAAAGCTCACATACAGCAACCCTGCCGAGCGCTCGACTTGCAGCACCACAGGATCGCCGGTTTTCAGCGCCGCCAGCGCCGCACGCAGCGTCGCAATGGAATCGATCGGCGTAGTATTCAATTGATGAACGATGTCGCCAGCCTGTAAACCGGTATCGGGCATGATCAGGTCGGCGGCCCGTCCGATCACGATCACTCCAGTTGGAATTCGCAGCGACAATCGGGATCGCATGTCGTCGGTAATATCGATGCCCAAAACTCCCAGCCGGGGAATCAAACTATTCTCAGGATTCACGGTGTCGAGAAGTTCGTCCATGTGATCGCGGGCCTCAATGGCCGGCACGTACAGAGTTTTCTTTTCATTGCCGCGAAGAATTTCCAGCTTCACCACCTGATCGAGACGATGCAGATATAGAGCTGACGTGAGCGACGGCAGAGTTTCGATGCGCCGGTCGTCGGCGGAAAGGATGATATCCTGAATTTTCAGACCCGCGGCGGCGGCAGGGCCGTCCGGCGTTACATCGACCACCACCACGCCCCAATGCTGCGGCAGATGCAGGCCTTCGGCCAGCGTGGGCGTAATCTCCTGCGCGCCCGCGCCAATTTCTACGCGATGCACGTGGCCATGCTTGCGCAGGCTGCGATACACGAAATCGACGATGCGCGCCGGAATGGCAAATCCCAGACCTTCACTGCCTCCGCCTTCAGACAGAATAAACGTGTTGATCCCGAGGACGGCACCGTTCATATCCACCAACGGGCCTCCGCTGTTGCCGGGATTGATGGGAGCATCGGTCTGCAGGTAGGTAATAGCTTTCGTGGGGTCGGGCTGGCGCGCGAGTGCACTGACGACGCCCATGGTCACCGAATTCTGCAAGCCTTCCGGACTGCCAATTGCGAACACCAACTGGCCCACATGCGGCCGCTGTTGGCTGATCAATGGCAGCGTCGGCAAAGCGGTCTCGTCAATTTTCAGCAGCGCCAAATCGGATTCTTTATGTTGCCCGATGAGATGGGCCTCCAGAATTCTCCGCTTGCCAATGGGAACCTGACCGGCGGAATCGCCCATCGGAAGCGGCAGGGCGACGCGAATGCGCTGCGCGCCTTCGACCACGTGAGCGTTCGTCATGATGTAACCGTTGGAGTCGACGATTACACCCGAGCCTACCGCATGCTGGCGGACGATCAATGCGGTCTGCGACCGATCCTCCTCCCGCAGGGGTCCATAGCCGGTCACGAGAATCTGTACCACGGCCGGCGACACTCTGGCCGCCAAAGCTTCCAGCGCGCCATTCAGTTGCACCAGAACGTTAGGTGGCTCGGAAGCTTTCGCATCCTCGGCGGCCGGAACGGTACTCTTTTGTCCGGGAGCCTGGGCCGCGGGCTTCTGCGCGGTTTGCGCGACGGCGATTCCCATTGTTGCGATAAAGAGCGCAATGACGACGATCAAAGTTGGAAGAGATCGAACTTGAGAATTGCTGGTTCCATTCCAGATCGTCATATTCATGCACTCCTGTTTCGCTCGAGGCTGTCTGAAGAAAACACTATCACGCAAGGCCTGCCCCCGTCGTTCAGTCGGCATCATCGTAGCGCCGCTGTCCTCGCGGCTGTCCCGAGGGCGTCCGGTGTGGGGTAAGCGGAATGGGCCAAAAACTCTTAACATGGGTAGCTTTAGCGCGGCGGGCGAGACGCCCGCCGGACAGCCGCCGGGACGGCGGCGCTACTAATACGCTCATCTCAGGGGGAACCTAGTTGCTACCGTTAACTAATGGGTTATCAGGCTTTTACACGAGTGTCTTTCGTGATATAACCCAGCGTGAGCACAAAAGTGGGCTTGCGCCCGCCAGGAGCTTGGTTTTGCCGAGCTTTCTAATGTTTTCAGAAGCTTGGTCCAATTGTGTGATCGAATCGTGGGTGATGGGAATAATGTTGGCCTCATTCGCAGACGAGAAGAAGACGACAGGCCAGCCTAGAGGAGGTACCGTGGGCGAAGAAGCACGGACCGGAAAACGGTTCCCGCTGGAATTGCCGATTAAGATTCATCAGGGCGAAACCGGCGGAGACGCCAAAGGAGTGACCGGCAATCTGAGCGCGGCGGGAGTCTACATTCGCGCGGATTCCTCGATGCAAATCGGTTCGCCGGTGGAATTTGAAATCACGCTGCCCCCGGAGATGACCGGTGGCCAGGAGAATGTCACCATCCAGTGCAAGGGCCGGGTGGTGCGCGCCGATGAAACCGGCGAGGGCGGCGAAGGGCGCGGCGTAGCCTGCGTGATCGACTCCTACGAGTTCGTCAGGAACTCATAGCCGTTGAGAAGGCGTGTGAACAAGATTCTTTTCGTGAACATACTAGCTAGTTTGACCAAGTCATTCTGAACAAGACTTTTGTGGAGCGTTAACAACATGCTCAAACTGATTCTGGCCGATAACCAGGCGATCTTCCGGGCGGGCATAGCCAAAGTGCTGGCCGTGGAAGATGAAATGCGGATTGTGGCCCAAGCCCAGACGCCTGAACAGATGTTCATGGCCCTCGACAAGTTTCGCGCCGCGGTGCTGGTGGTGGCCGCGGGATTTCATAATGACTTCGCCGCGATCGTCGTCGCCGCCAACAAAGCCAAGACTCGCGTGATTGTGCTCGCCGATACCGGCGAAAGCGCACAGCGGCACATGTCGAACGGCGCTCACGGGGTGGTTTATCGCAACGTGACCAGCGCGGCGCTCGTCGATTGCGTGCGCAAAGTCGCGCGCGGCGAAACCTGGGTGCAGGATGTCGCCGTGCCCAGCGAACTCACCGAAAACGATATGGTCGGCCTGCGGGTGCGCGACCGCCTCACCGCCAAAGAACTGCGCATCGTCGCGCTCATTGTTCAGGGCTACAAGAACAAAGAAATCGCGACGCAGCTTGGCACCACCGAGCAGGTCATCAAGAATTACCTGCGCAACGTCTACGACAAGATCGGCGTGTCGGACCGGTTGGAGTTGGCGCTGTTCACCATTCACCACAGGATTCTGAACGAAGCCGCAGCCGCCACAACAACCGGCGCGGTGCCACAACCGCCGGCAGGAGTTGCGCCGTAGCTTTCAGTTATGTTCAAAGGGCCGCCTGCGGGCGGCCTTTCTGGTTTCTAAGTTTCAGCACTGTAGAGCGTGAGAATCTCTCCGTCGGAAGCTACGGCGTGAACTTGAAAACAGATCCCCCCCGGCCGTTCCCCCTTCGACGGTCGTGCCGTATAAGTTGCCATCCCGATCCGATATTAAAGCTGCGTAAGGAATGAATCCTCCCGTACTACCGCTGCCGAAAGGATTGAATTGTTTTACTTATTTGTTTGCCGAATACGACGGTAGAACCGTCTCTGTGAAATTCCAGAGTGCCAGCTCCGGACTTGGTTTCCCCTTGGCGTGCATCGTTACTGCTCCTCCAGCATCTACCTTCCATGAAATTCCGGCAGCTTGGACGATCCGGACTTAAAGTTCCCGCCTTGAGTTACGGCACTGGCACATTCGGCGGCGGCACCGAATTCTTCAAAGCCTGGGGCGCCAGCGATGTTGCCGAGGCCACCAGGCTCGTCGATATCTGTCTGGAAGCCGGTGTAAATCTATTCGACACGGCGGATGTTTATTCAGACGGCCGCTCCGAAACGATTCTCGGTAAAGCAGTCGCCGGGAGGCGCGACAAGGTCTTGATTTCCACCAAGGCAACGTTCCGCATGGGGCCCGGTCCGAACGATCTGGGCTCATCGCGTCACCATCTAATTCAGGCGTGTGAAGCGAGCCTGCGCCGCCTGGGGACCGACTATATCGACATCTATCACTTGCACGGCTTCGACGCGCTCACGCCGATCGAGGAAGTGCTGAGCACACTTGACCAACTAGTGGAGAGCGGAAAGGTCCGCTACATCGCCTGTTCGAATTTTTCCGGCTGGCACCTGATGAAATCGCTGAACGTGTCCGACCGCTATGGCTGGCCGCGCTATGTTGGCCATCAGGTCTACTACTCGCTGATCGGCCGCGAGTACGAATGGGAACTGATGCCGCTGGGTCTCGATCAAGGTGTGGGCGCGCTGGTCTGGAGTCCGCTGGGCTGGGGACGGCTGACCGGGAAAATTCGCCGCGGCCAGCCGTTGCCGAAAGAAAGCCGACTACACAAGACTGCCGATAAGGGGCCACAAGTGCCGGATGAATATTTATTCAGGGCGGTCGACGCGCTCGAGGACGTTGCCAGGGAAACTGGGAAAACTGTGACCCAGGTCGCGTTGAACTGGCTGCTGCAGCGGCCCACAATCTCCACCGTAATTTTCGGTGCGCGTAACGAAGAACAGTTGCGGCAGAATCTCGGCGCAACCGGATGGGCGCTGACATCCGGGCAAATAGCCGAACTGGACCGCGCCACCGACGTGCCTCCAATTTATCCTTATTGGCATCAGCGCCAGTTTACCGAGCGCAATCCCTTGCCGTTCGGCAGCGCAGAGTGAATATGGTAGGGGAGTTGGTTAGGCCCAAGTCAAAGGGCCAGAGCCAAAAGCAGCGGGCAGGAGTGCCCGCTCCACACGAACCTCTCCACGTAGACCTCTCCACCCTTGTGTGGCTTACTACTTCGAGTAATGACTAATCAGTGTGCCGGCCGCCGCATCGCAGGCATTGAAGGTATCGCCGCCGGCCTGATTGGTCATGACCAGCACCGCGAAATCTTTTGCCGGCGCCATCCACACGACGGCGTAATTTTGCAGGTTGCTTCCGGCATGATTAAGGGCGCGTCCGCCTGCCCAGGGGCGATCCACAACGATCCAGCCGAAGGCGTAGTCTCCGCCGAACGGCGGCGTGTGCAGACGCTTGAAAGTCTCCGGCTTCAGAATTCCCGCCTCACCCTGCTCCCCGCGCAAATGCGCCGTGATGAATTTTCCCCAATCGATGATCGAACAGTGCACCGTTCCGGCGGGCGCGATCGCCGGCGGATTATCCGCTCGCGGGCCGGGTTCGATCGCGTTGTGTGTTCCCCCGTCAACCTTGTGCTGCCACGGCTGATCGATATTTCGCTGATCGGTATTCGCTCCTGGAGTTCCCATCGCGCCAAATCCGCAGCTCTTCATGTCGAGCGGATCGAAGATGCGCGTCTGCATCAGCGCTTCCCAGGAAATGTCGGCAACCTTCTCCGCGATCGCCCCGGCCACGGCATAACTGCGATTCGAGTAGAGAAACGTGCTGCCCGGCTCGTTGACCGGAGGCTCGCTCAATATCATTGCAATGTAAGCCGCGCGTTGCTCCCGCGGCGTCCCCGGCAGACTGTGCACATCACTGAAAGTTTTTCCGGCGGGCCAGCTCGCATCCGTAAAACCGGCGCGATGCGAGAGCAGTTGATCGAGCGTGACCTTCCGGTACGCTGGATTCATCTTTGGTACAAGTTCAGGAAACACTTCATCGAGCGTCGTGCTCCACGAGAGCTTCCCTTCCTCGACGAGAGTTGCCAGTAAAGTCGCGGTCATGGCCTTGGTATCGGAGCCGAGATGGAATTCGTCGTTAACGCCGACCGGAGTGTTAGTCCCGTACTTGCATCGCCGATCGCTCCCACAGCGGAGAGTCCCTTGCTCGTGACAATGGCTCCTGCAAGGGCCGGCAAATCATATTTCTGGCGGATGGGATCGAGCAGCGAGTTCAGATTTTGGGGCGAATTCGTATTCGCAGAGTCACAGCTGAGAATCGGCATGGCGGCCAGGGCCCACAGAACCATGCCCAGAACACATGCGCAGCTGCCGGAAGAGGCGATGATGGGATACCTCGGCCTGAGTGTACGCTGTTGTCAATTGTCCCCGAAGAACATTTGCCGCAGCAGCGTTACTTGCGAGCTGCCTTTCGTGCCGAGACAGCCGACTCCTGAACCAGCCTTTCCAGCTCCTGGTGCAGACCTTTTCGAATGATCTCCAGGTTCTGCTCGTGCGCATCCCGCAGTTGTTCGAGCAGAGGCTTTTGCGAATTCGGCGATGGCATAAACCGCACCGAGTTCGCGGTTCGAAACGCTTTATTCAACAGGGGGTACTCGTTCATCAGAATATCGTCGAGCGTGGAGTCGTCCCAGGAGTTCACCTCCAGAGACCCGTTGTCGGTAGGAGACAAGCGCAGAGCGAATCTGGACATCGGCCGTGCGCTCGCGACGCTCTCACCCGCCTCCAGTCCCAGACTGCTGGCCTGCTCGCGGGCATTTACTTCGTTCCGGGCAGCGGTGACGATGCAGTCTCCACTCGTCAACCGCAGAACATACAACATAGGCGCCTCCGCACAGACGGTGTTCCGGTTTGATGCTTTGGGCCCAGTTCATGTTGACACGGAAATTAGGACTCGGAATATTGGCTGGCCGGGTTCATCTTGATCGGTTCATCTCGATAGGTTCATGTTGATAGGTTCATCTTAATCGGTTCAGGTAATCCCGATGCGATTCATTCATACAGGAGGCTGACTCGCAGGACCGTTTTGGGCTGTGGAAATCCGGTCCCGAGAATTTTCTCAGTATCCCGGGAAGGAATCCTGCTAAGAAAATCAGCTAAGCTTCTCGCCCACCGATTTCGCCTGCGTGAACAGAAATAAGTAATCCGGGCCACCCGATTTAGAATCCGTTCCCGACATATTAAAGCCGCCGAAAGGATGCGCGCCCACCATCGCGCCCGTACATTTGCGGTTGATGTACAAGTTGCCGACGTGGAACTCGCGAATCGCGCGGTCGATCTTATCCCGCGACTTGGTGTACACTGCGCCGGTCAGGCCGAACTCGGTGTCGTTGGCGATTTCGAGCGCGTGATCGAAACCGCGCGCCTTAATCACCGCCAGCACTGGCCCAAAGATTTCTTCCTGCTCGAGCTTTGATTTCGGCGGAATGTCGGCGAATACCGTCGGCCTGATAAAGTAACCTTCGCCCGCATCGGCAGCGCGTTCGCCACCGGTGATGAGCCGGCCATCTTTCTTGCCCTGCTCGATGTATTCGAGAATCGTCTTCATCGAGCCTTCATTGATCACCGCGCCCATGGCGGCGTTCTCGGTGACGTCGCCCACCTGGATCTTTTCAACTCGCGCTTTCAATTGTTCGAGAAATTTATCGTAGATGCGCTCATCGACGATCACGCGGGAGCACGCCGAGCACTTTTGGCCTTGAAATCCAAAAGCAGCTTGCGCCGTGCCTTCGACCGCCGAGTCGATGTCGGCGTCGGCGTCGATGATCATGGCGTCCTTGCCGCCCATCTCGAGAATCGTCCGCTTGATCCAGATCTGCCCGGGAGCCTGCGTTGCCGCAACTTTATTGATGTGCAACCCAACTTCGCGCGAACCGGTGAACGCAATGTAGCGCGTCCTGGGATGCGCGACTACGGCATCGCCGAAACTCGCGCCCGCTCCGGGACAGAAATTGACCACGCCCTCCGGCATCCCGGCTTCTTCGAGCAGCTCAAAAAACTTCGCGGCAATGGTCGGCGAATCGCTCGACGGCTTCAGAATGACCGTGTTGCCGCTGACGATCGAGGCCAGGGTCATCCCGGCCATAATTGCGCAGGGAAAATTCCACGGCGGAATCACCGCGCCCACACCCAGCGGAATGTACATCAGCGTATCGCGCTCGCCGGGAAGTTGGATGGGCGTCTGCGCCTTGGCGAAGCGCAGCGCCTCGCGGCCGTAGAACTCGCAGAAATCGATGGTCTCGGAAATATCGGCGTCCGCTTCCGCCCAGTTCTTCGAGACCTCAAAGACCAGCCACGCCATGTATTCCATCTTGCGCTGCCGCAGCAGGTCACCCACGCGAAACAGCAGGCTGGCGCGCTCTTCGACGCTGATGCGGCTCCACGATTCGAAGGCTGCGAGCGCGGCCTTCATGGCCGGCTCCACATGATCCTTGCCCGCCTTCTGATGAATGCCGACAATTTCCGACGGCCGCGACGGATTCAGCGACTTGATCTTGTCCGCGGTCTTGACGCGCTTGCCGCCAATAATCAGGTCGTACTCGCGTCCGAGCTGGCCTCGGACTTTGGCGATGGCCGCGCGCATGCGCCGCGCGTTCTCTTCGTTGCGAAAATCGTAAAAAGGCTCAGTAACAAACGGCCCAAGATGCATCGTAGTGCGAGGTCGGACGGGGGCTTCCAACGTTGCCATGGGGGAGATCCTTTCGAACTGGGGATGAGAAAAGTAGGAGTCTTCTAAGGCATTTTACACCTCGGAGGGCGGCGAGGATCTCGGGTGCATCCGCCTCGCCGTGATCGAGCCTTATGATCCTATGCGAAGCACGAGAAGGAAATACTTCTTCGACGCTTTCGACGCTTTGATCTTTGCCCGGCCCGACGATGGACGCCGACAAACTACGCGCTTTCATTCCAGACATAGAGGAAGGTGGCATCGCTGGCCGTGGCGACGCCGCGTCCGGTTTTGTGAATCGCCCGATTCAGCGCGGAGCGAACCTTCTCCTTACTTTCCACCAATTCCGCGAGCGGCACTTTCAAGGCAATGCCGGGCGCCAGTTGATCGAGATCCGAGAGGATACGTGTCACAACCAGCTTATGCTTTCCGTTACGTCCCTGCGGAACATCCACCTGCACCATGGTTTTGAAGTTCATCGGAGCTTTCTTGTTTTGCGCTGTCATGGATTTGTCCTAACCGTTCACCCTAACGTTAACCGAACGTAACGTAAACGTATCATGACGTAACGGTATATGCAAGCACAAAAACGACTCCTAAAAAAGAGGATTCGACCTCTCGCCGGGCGGACCTTCCCGTCAAGCAGATGAGGCCGCGCGGAATCGACGCGGTACTTAACGATTCGCTGGCGTTAGTTGACGAACTGTAGAGGCCCTAAATGCGCCGTGCGGACTCCAAAGAGATTCCAAAAGATCTGACCCGTACGAAGTGAGAGCTGCTAAGTTTGGACGTAATCAAAGGAGTCTCCCATCATGCGAAAGAAAGAAACTTACTTCGAACAGATTCCGGTGCGGAACGTGAAGGAAATCATCGTGCCTCTTCCGCAGAGCAAGGAAGCCAAACTGCCGGTTTCCCACCCGGTTTCCCATAGTGTGCTGCATTGCGCGATCTGCTCGCAGCCCGTCCCGGTAGAAACCGCCAAGACTGACAGCCATGGGAGAGCGATTCACGAGGCCTGCTATCTGTTCAGCGTGGCCGGGAAGATTACGTCCTCTGGAACCCTCTCGGGCTCGAACGCATAAGGCCCGCCTTTTATCGGCGCGATGAACCGGGCCGGGGCGACGCCCGGCTCTTGCGACGAGCGATTTAGCGCCGATCGTCTGAGGTCTTTGCGCGGGGCTCGGGCAGTGCTCGTGGGTGCTTGGCATGGAGGTTTCGCGCACTCCTCTTGCCCGCACCGCTCGCCCCCAATTCTCGCCAGTGCCCGCATCTCAAGCCGGGCATTATCCTGGAGCAGTTCAGCCCTGCCCATCTAGATCCTTTCCTGCGCTAATTCCTGCTCCTCCCCGATGAAGCTGAATGATAGACTCGAACTTTTTCCCGAGAGGAAGTGTCATGAATATTCAGCGAATCGGTGTGGTGGGCGCTGGCACGATGGGCAATGGCATCGCGCATGTGTTTGCGCGCGGCGGATTCAGCGTCGTGTTGTGCGATGTGGACCAGCGCTTTGTGGAGCGCGCGATTGCGACCATCGCCAAAAATCTGGAGCGCGAGGTCGCGAAGAATAAGATTACCGCCGCCGACAAAGATGCCGCGCTGGGGCGAATTCAAATCGCGATCGACCGCGGCCAGCTGGCGGACTGCGATTTTGTCGTCGAGGCGGCGACCGAGAAATTTGAGATCAAGACTGAGATCTTTCGCGATCTCGACCGGCTCATCCGGCCGGAAGTTATTCTGGCGTCGAATACGTCGTCGATTTCTATTACCAAGCTTGCGGCACTCACAAAGCGGCCCGACAAAGTGATTGGGATGCATTTCTTCAATCCCGTGCCGGTAATGAAGCTGGTGGAAGTCATCCGGGGCCTGGCTACCTCGCAAGAGACTTTTTCTGAAACTCGCAACCTATCCCTGAAGGTCGAGAAAACTCCGGTGGAAGTGAACGACGCGCCCGGCTTCGTTTCGAACCGCGTGCTGATGCCGCTGCTGAATGAAGCCATGTTTACGGTAATGGAAGGCGTAGCTAAGGCTGAGGCGGTCGACGAAGTGTTCAAGCTGGGGATGGCGCATCCCATGGGCCCGCTGACGCTGGCGGACTTCATCGGGCTCGATGTTTGCCTCGACATCCTGCGCGTGCTGCACGAGGGGCTCGGCGATCCCAAGTATCGGCCGTGCCCGCTGCTGATCAAGATGGTCGACGCGGGCTGGCTGGGCCGGAAGAGCGGGCGCGGGTTCTACACGTATTAATGATCCGGCTTTCGGCTTCCGGCTTCCGGAACGCGCCGTCGGACCTCAGGCGTTGGACCTTGTTCCTCAGAGGAGACAAATTGGAATCTCTTCCCGGGCCGAAGGCGAGAGCCGGAAGCCACCCTTAAGTGCTGGCTAACCAAAAAGTAACTCCCCGTTCCACAGGATGGACGCGTATGCTGCGAACATGGGTGCGTTGAACATGGGTGCGTTATTGTGGGAGCCGCTGCGGTGGGAATAAGCGTGGCGATGCTGGCCTCGGGCAGCCGCGGGAATTGTGCGGTTGTGGCCAGTGCGTGCACGAAAATTCTGGTCGATGCCGGCATCTCTTGCCGGGAAACTTTTAAGCGCATGAAGGCGCTGGGCGAGGATCCGCACTCGCTCACGGCGATTCTCATCACTCACGAGCACTCCGATCACGTCTACGGATTGGCAACGTTGGCCAAGAAGCTGCGCATCCCAGTATTCATGACCGGAGGGACGCATCAGGCGTGGGCGCGGGCCATGCGCAACGACAAGGGCGAGCGTCCGAAGCTGGAGAAGTTTGAAGCGTTCGCAGCGGGCCATCGCTTTCAGGTCGGCGATATTGAAGTGAGGCCCTTCACCATTCCCCACGATGCGGCCGACCCGGTGGGATTTACCTTTCACGCCGAAGGCATCAAAGTTGGCGTCGCCACCGATCTGGGATATTTGCCGGTCAGCGTGCGCGATCATCTGCGCGGGTGCGATGTGTTGATCATGGAGTCGAATCACGATCTGGAAATGCTGCGGGGGGGGCCATATCCGTGGTCGGTGAAGCAGCGGGTGATGAGCCGGGTGGGGCACCTGTCGAACCTGGCGCTCGCCGATTTCTTTTTGAACGACTATGATAATAGTGCAACGTTTGTCGTGCTGGCGCATCTCTCTGAGCAGAACAATCATCCGGAAATAGCGCGGAGAGAGGCGGAAAAGGCTCTGGCCACGCGGGGTGGTTTGTTCCAGAACCGCGTACTTCTGGCGTCGCAGAACGAGGCGATGGAGCCGATTCGTCTTTAGGGCCACGGATCTTTAGGGCTTGGTCTTTAGGATCGCTCTTAGTCGGCGTATTTCGTCGGCGTATTTCGCTTGCGCGCTTCGCGAAATCCTCATGAGTCAGCAGTGCATCGATCCAATCGTAGGCAAGATTCTGGCGGGCTGGCGCTATGATATTTCCGGCCTGGCGCCGGAGATGTGCGGCGACTATGAAAGTCATTTCGCAGGTTGTGAATACTGCCGCACTCGCCAGCAGATCCATCGCATGATCGATGTCGGGCTGATTGCGCTGGCTTCGATTTCTGCGGTCGTTTTTTTGCTGGCCTTTGGCGTGATTTGGCGCCTGGGGCCACGGCATGCCTTCTGGTTGGAAATTGCCGCGCTGGCCGGCTTCGCCCTTTCGGCTCTAATCTGGCTGGGCGTAGCCGTAGCGACGCCCGCTCCGGTCACAGTCCTGGACGCAGCCAAACATGGCGCCCGGCGCGTGCACGACCGCTTGCCGGAGGAGATCCGGCAGAGGCTGCCGGAAGAACTCCGCGTCAAAATTACCGGAACCTAACTTCGATATGCAAGGGATCACTGGTATCGTTGCCTCGTGGTTGCTGTTTACGTTAGCCGCGGTCTCGCCCGGCGCAGCGATGCAGTTTCCTGAGACGCAGCCGGCTCATTTGGGGGGCTGTCATAATCATCAGCCCAGCCACCAGCCGGGTGATCGGCCAACGGCTCCGCCTGCTGCGCCGACAAACTTTTCTTGCTGTGTCGGCGGCCATCACGAGGCGATTCCGAGCGCTGCGTTTTCGCCGCAACCGTTGACGGCGCGAGTCTGCCGGAAAAATGGTGCGGAGGTTCTCATCAGCGCCTTGCCGATTCCGCATTCTGCCTGGTCCATCGTTCCTTCCTACAGCCCGCCGGGCGCTGCTCCGCTGCGAATCTAGTTCTCTTAAGCTTTTCCCCATTTGACCCGAAGGCTGCCCTCAGGCGCTAAAGCGCGGATACTTTTTTGATCGCTAACGGCACGAGTGAACTCGTGCCCTTCCCGTTACGGGCGCTCGCGAGGTTCTTCCTTCACATTCGCAACGAGATTTTTCCGCGCATTCGTAACGAGGTTTTCGTGAAGCTATTTGCTCTCTTACCTCTCGCGAAGCTATTTGCTTTTTTATTTTTGATCACACTGGCTTGGGGGCAGCAGAGCACGCCGGCGGATTCGGCAGTTGCGAGTCCGGCAGCGACTTCCCAGGACAGGTCCCAAGACTCTTCGATGGCAGGAAAATCTATGGCAGGAATGCAGATGTCGATGGACGAATCGATGGCGTCTCCACTGCCTTCTCCGCATGAAGGTTCCGGAACATCCTGGCAACCAGCTTCAGTTCCGGGCAATGAGTGGATGTGGATGCACGGCGGGTGGATGCTGATGGCGCATGGCGTGATCTTCATCGATTACAACCAGCAAGGCGGCCCTCGCGGCGAGGGCAAGGCCGAGTCGGTGAACTGGGGCATGCTGATGGAACAGCACCGGCTGGGCGCGGGGACGATTCTTTTCCGGCAGATGTTTTCCGCCGAGTCGCTGACCTCGCCGCATCCGGGATTTCCCGAGCTCTTTCAGACGGGAGAGACGTATCATGGCGAGCCGCTGGTCGATCATCAGCATCCGCATAATGTGTTTGCGGAACTGGCGGCGCTCTACACGCTGCCGCTGACCAAGAAAATTTCCTGGGAATTGTACGGAGGGCCGTCGGCTGAGCCCGCGCTGGGCCCGGTGACTTTCATGCACCGCGCGTCGGCGTCGGAGCTGCCGCTGGCGCCGTTGAGCCATCATTTGCAGGATTCGACGCACACCAGCTTCGGGGTCGTCACGACCGGATTTGCGATCGATCGCTTCCAGCTGGAAGCTTCCGCCTTTAATGGGCGCGAGCCGAATGAACAGCGCTGGAGCATTCAACTGGCACCGCTCGACTCCTGGTCGGGGCGATTTTTCGTCGCGCCCAGCTCGAACTGGACGGCGCAATACAGCATTGGGCGTCTGGAGCATCCGGAGGCGCTGGAGCCGGGCAGCCAGTGGCGCGAGACGGCGTCGGTGGAATACAGCCGGCCCGGCTTATTGAGCGAGAAGATGCGCGGCAAAGCATCCGGTAATTGGGCGACGTCGCTGGTCTGGGGGCGTGTGCATAAAATCGCCACGAACACGACGCTGAACAGCTATCTGCTCGAATCGACGTTGAATTTTTGGCAACGCAATTACGTTTTTTCGCGGGTCGAACTGGTTGACAAGGATGAACTGTTTCCGCAGGCGGCGGTGCACCCGGTATATCGGATCGGCGCCTACACGTTTGGCGGCGAGCGCGACCTGGTACAAAACCATGCGTGGCGACTCGGGCTGGGCGCCGACCTGACGATCTATTCCAAGCCCGCCGCGCTCGACGCCAGCTACGGCAACTTCCCGGTGTCGTTCCAGATCTTTTTACGGATGCGGCCGGGACGGCGGGAGCAGGTTCACTCTCATTAGCGCCAAAAAAATCTCTCATGAAACCAGATTCCGCCGTAGAATGTTTTCGTAGTCCTCCCCACATTCGCGCGAGAATTTCTTGTCGGCGACAAACAATGTCGTTTGGATGACATAATTTTAACGGCGTTATTCTGATCGCATTTTGCGATGGCATTACGTGCATGATCAAGGCCGTGAAGACACTGCGGGCGGTGCAGTGGTCGATGCTGGCCAGCATCGTTCTCTGCGGAATCGTGGGAGAAGCGCTTGGGCCCGCGGCGCGGACGGTCGACCCTGCTCTGAGCTACCTGTTTACCACGCTGGGCGTGGCCGTGGTTGGGGTGATCTTCGTGGTGCGCCGCACGCTGACGCTGCGGGCGGAGGGAAGTCTGGCCTCGGATCCTGAGGACAGCATCAGTCTGAATCATTGGAGAACGGGGTACTTTGCCACTTACGGATTGTGCGAGGCTCTGCCTTTGTTTGGGCTGATCCAGCGCTTTCTGGGTTCGACCTTAGAGCAGAGCGTGCCTTATTATTTAGGCGGCTTCATCTTGCTTTTCTTCTTCCGGCCTCGCCAGCCGGTGAGTTCCTCAACTGTACCGGAGGCATGAATGTCGATCGACGGGCCGGCAGAATTGCAAGGCATGCGCGCCGCCGGGGCCGTAGTGCGAGCCATGCTGACGGCGATGAAGGCCGCAGTGCGCCCGGGCATTACGACTCTGGAACTGGACGATGTGGGCGGAGCGGTCATGCACGAGCAGGGCGCGCAGTCGGCTCCGGCGATGGTCTATCAGTTTCCCGGAGTCAACTGCATCAGCGTGAATGAGGAGGCGGTTCATGGCATCCCGAGCCAACGCGCGCTGCAGAATGGCGATCTGGTCAAGCTCGACGTAACGATCGAAAAAGATGGGTTCATGGCCGACGCAGCCATTACCGTGCCCGTGGGCGAAGTCACCGAGGAGGCGCAGCGGCTGGTGGACTGCGCGGAACGCGCTTTCGCGAAAGCGATGCTGGTGGCGCGGGCGGGCTTTCGCGTCTCGGAAATTGGACGCGTAGTCGAGCGCGAGGTACGAAAGAGCGGCTTTTCCGTGATTCGCCAGCTCGCCGGCCACGGCATTGGACGCACCATCCACGAGCCGCCGATCGTGCCCAACTATCACGATCCCAAAGCCGACCAAATTCTTACCGAAGGCCTCGTCATAACCGTCGAGCCCATTATCGCCGCCGGATCGGGACGGTCGCAGATGGCTTCCGATGGCTGGACGATGGTCACCGCGGATCGGCGTCCCTCGGCGCATTACGAGCACACGATTGTGATCACCAAGGGCGCGCCGATTCTTCTCACCGCTGCCTGAGCGGGTGCAGCATGGGTTTGGAAGAGCTAACGCCGTCCCGAGTGAGCTACAACAGTTCACATCGACTCATTGAGCCGTATGAATGTATTCGCCGGGAGTATACATTTGCGAGCCTGAAGGAGCGACCACTCGTTTCTTGATCCCGTCTTGTATGAGAACCAATCCTTCGGGTGTATCTACGGCACATCCCCCTCCCGCCGTTGCCATGTTGATCTTGATTTCTGAGGCCCCCGAATTCCAGCGCCAAACCTCGCTGCCATCTTCTACGTTAAAGGCGATTAGCGTACCACCGCGAGTCGCGAAACCTAAATCCTTCTCTCCAAGCACCATCTCGTCGTGTAGGGCCCCAGCGTACCTGGGCAATGGGAACCTGTAGGCAACCTCGCCGTCTTTCGTGATTCGATAAACGAATTCCTCGGATGGGCCCCTTACCTTTTGTGAGAGGTCTGTGTGCGTTGCGCGAACGGACAACAGGACACCGTCAAAACCGTCCGGGATAATGTCTCCAGTCGGCGACATAACTGTCACCGGGGCGCTGAATGAAGAATGCTCATGTTTGGATGCATCGACGGTGCTGGTTTCCTGAGAGCCGTCAGAATGGATTCGCCATAGAAGCAGTTTGTCGTCGCGAGAAAACGAAACTTTTTGCGGATCAACCACAGAGCCCGCCGCACACGTGTCTGCGCCCACAGTCCAGTCGTTATCGGTGAACGCGGCGTAAGCATCCCCATCGGTATTTACAAAGAGACCGCTGGTGAGTACACGCAGTGCTTTAGAAACGGAACGGCCGGGAGCACAAATTATCTTGTCTCCAGATCGTGTGATGTTGACCTCACTCACGCGGGACCCTGGAATTTTGAGACTGAAAGCCTCGGCCCCGGTCGCTTCGTCTAATCCGATTATCGTAGCCCAAGTTCCATCGACGGATTGATTCAGCAGGTGCAGCAAATTACTGTAGTTAAGCGCATGCCCTTTCTTGACCCCCTCGAACTTGCGATGCCAAAGGGGTTTTCCGTCCTTGCTCACCACGTACAACGTGTAAAAGTCGGAGTGAACGTCAGCTAATACGGCGCCACCGAGATCGTCACCACAAACAAACTCGATTTTTCCAAATGCCTCCGGGATTCTATACAACCAAAGCTGCAATCCACGGTTTGAAAATGCACGAAGATAAGTTCCTTGACCCGTCTGATCTAGGGAGAACAGATCCGGACCATCGTCGGCTGGCACGGCCTGTAGGGTGCCAGTTTCGCGACCAATTGGCGGAACACTCCAGCGAATCCCCTTGAACTTCGATCCCTGCGGCCAGATTAAGATTTTTCGAGCCAGCGTCGTTCCGTCGGCCGATGCTGCGACATTAACGGATCCACTAGCTTTGGCGTACAGAACCGCGTGGCCGTTTTCTACTCTAATCTGCGCCAAATCGGGATCGTCGACAGACCAGTCGTCAGTGTGAAACTCGCTGCCTTGAGCATCGAGGATCTGGAGAGGCTGAATGTCGCCAATCTTGATATTCATCTCCGTGGGGGAAATGTGCCATCTGGAATCATCTTGGGCGTTAATCCAAAGTGGAATACATACGGCGAGGAAAACAATCGGCCCGAAGAGGGTGGGGCGTGAAGGCATGATAAAACTCCGCCCTAGATTACGAAGTAGGACAGGCTTCAACAAATTACAAACGTAATGCCGCCGCTAAGTTAAAGCAATGCCGCCCATTACACTCATTGACCGGGGCGCGGGTATTTCTCACGCGGTTGATTACGCCTTGATGTGGCAACTGGCCAGGCCGCGTTTTTCCAGATATTGCTGGTGGTAATCTTCCGCCGGGAAAAAAGTCACTGCGGGAACGATCTGCGTGGCGATTGGCTTCGAATAGCGGTGAGCCTTTTCGAGCGCCTCTTTCGAGGCCTGCGCCTGTTTAGCCTGCTCGGGCGAATAGAAGAAAATCGCGGAGCGGTATTGCGATCCCCAATCGGGGCCCTGGCGGTTTACCTGCGTGGGATCGTGATTCTCCCAGAAAACTTTGAGCAGATCGGCGTAGCTCACTTGCGCGGGATCGAACTCAACTTCCACCGCTTCGGCGTGGCCGGTGCGGTCGGTGCAGACTTCTTTGTATGTCGGATTCCCGGTCTGGCCTCCGGTGTAGCCGACGCGGGTTGAAATTACGCCGGGCATCTGCCGGAAGGTGGCTTCGACTCCCCAGAAACATCCTGCTGCGAAAGTGGCTTTCTCCATTGCGATTGGCTCCATGGTCTTGGCTGCGTCGGTCTTGGCTGCGTCGGTCTTGGTTCTGTCGATCTTGGTTCTGTCGGTCAGTGATGACGTTCATATTCTGCCTCATTGGATGATCAAACGCCAACAAGGTCTAGTAGTCTCGAAGCCTCTGCGTCCTTTGCTGCATTTCCTGGCGCACTTTGCGGTTTAATTTTTTCCGTCGGGCAGAGGCAAGAGTCAACCGCTCCTGACCCGCAAGGACGGTAAGAAATGCCGCACAGGACGCAAAGATAAGCAGGTGCCGATTTAGGACCTACTAAGTCACCGGCTTGTAAAATCCTGCGCTATCCCCCGTCGATCCGATTGACGCTCCCTCAGAATCACGGTAAAGTCCATGACAGAGTTTTAATCTTCCCCCCAGGGAAAGTTCTGTGGCATTCAAAAGTCGCCGCTTCGAAGCCGGGCCAAGAACTGTGCGCATCTCCGCACGGCTGATTCTATTGGCTTTGTTTTTCTTGGCTTTAGACTCATTCGCTGCGGCAGTAGACCCGGCGCCTGGCTCGGGATTCACGCCACCAACGCGCATCGGCTATCACACCGGCGATCAATGGGAGCCGGCCATTGCCGCCGACGGGCGCGGACACGTGTACGTTCTCTATCCGCAGTACGGAGCGGTTCCGGATTGTCCAACTTGCACGGCGCCCAGCGTTGCCCTGGTCGTCAGCAATGACAATGGCGTGACGTGGCAGCCTTCGAAGGCCCTGGAACCTTTTCCGACCGGGCAGTTCGATCCGCAGATTGTGGTCGATCCGGTGGACCGGCAGACCGTGTATGCGTCGTGGATGCAGAACAGCAAGCGCGACATCGTAGTGGCGCGCTCACTCGACTTCGGCCAGAGCTGGTCCTACTCGCTGGCTGAACGGGGCCGGGAAGACACCGACAAGCCGGTGCTGGCGGTGCGTGGAGCCGATGTGTATGTCGGGTTCAATCATGAAGAGAGATTTCTGGTCGCGGCTTCGCACGATGCCGGGCAGACCTTCAGCATGGTGCAGGTGAATTCCAATCCCGCTCCCGGATGGTCGCTGGCAGGCGGGGCCACCGTCGACGCGGCGGGCAACGTTTATTTCGGCTGGACCGCTTACGCGCGCCATGAAATGCCGACCCGCCCGGTGAGCGTGTATGTCAGCAGCTCGCACGATGGTGGACGCACCTGGGGCACGCTTCTGCTGGATGTTTCGAGCGCGCCTCCGGACTGTGCCGCGCAGAGCTGCGAAACGGGATTCCTAGGTCCGCAGATCGCGTTGGCCTCGGACGCCGCTGGCGCAATCTATGCTCTGTGGAACGCGGGTTCGGTAAACGGCGGGCCAGAGCACATCTACTTCTCTTCTTCGACCAGCGCGGGAGCGAGCTGGACCGAGCGAACCGTTGTATCGAATGCGGCGAATGGAGTGGAGCACGCCTTCCCTGCGATTGCCGCCGGTGCGTCCGGCGACGTTCGCGTGGCCTGGATGGATGCCAGAGCGACGGAGGCAGGCCATCCCAATCGCGGCCTCTGGAACACGTATTATCGAACCTCGACCAACGGCGGTGCGACCTGGAACGCGGAAACGCGGCTCTCCGGGCCCGTCCCGGACTATGACTATATTCTGCCGCGCGGATTTCGCTTTCCTTTCGGAGACTACTTCGGCCTCGCCATCGACGGCGACGGCGTGACCCATGCGGTGTGGGGCGAAGGCCGCGATTACCGCTCTCCTGGCTCGATCTGGTACACTCACGGCCGATAGCGCTCTCGTCTGGCGTTCGAATTCTGAGCGCCGCCCCTTCCATCCCTGCATGCGTCATGAGTGAAAGTACCCGCGATCAAAAATTGGGCATGGGACGCCGAATCACCCGTCGCGATTTCCTCGACGGGGTTGCGGTAGGCATTGGCGCACTTGGATTGCCCAAGCTGCCCGGTTTCGCCAAGAGCCCTCAGACAGACGCTTCGTCCAGGCATTCGAGCGAAGCCGTTTATCCGCCGGCACTCACTGGACTACGTGGCAGCCAGCCGGGGGCTTTCGAAGTGGCGCATGCTTTGCGCGATGGTACGTTCTGGGACGCCGCTGGAACTCCGATCCACACTTCCGGTCTTAGGTCTTAGGTTTGCCGGCGCTTGAGGTTTTCAAGAGCGAAGACCCAAGACCTAACACCCAGGTTCATTCCAGCAGCATACCGCCGATGAAGTCGGAAAGCCGGGCGACGTTGTGATCGCCGCACCACTCCTGCAACTCGTCGACAATTTTCTCGGTGGCGCAGGGATCCCAATAGCTGGCCGTGCCGATTTGCACGGCGGTGGCGCCGGCAAGCAAGAATTCCACAACGTCGGCCGCAGTGGAAATGCCACCCATGCCGATCACGGGAATCTTCACGGCATGTGCCGCGTCGTAGACCATGCGCACCGCGATGGGCTTGATCGCCGGGCCAGAGAGGCCGGCGGTGACGTTGGCGATGCGCGGCTTGCGCGTCTCAGGGTCAATTGCCATGGCCACGAACGTGTTGATGAGCGAGAGGGCGTCAGCGCCGGCTTCCTGCGCCACATACGCCATCTGCGCGATGCTGGTCACGTTCGGCGACAGCTTCACGATCAGCGGACGCCGCGCCACGCGTTTGGCGGTGGTCACGACTTCATCGAGCGAACGCGGGTCGCTGCCGAATTGCAGCCCTCCGTGGGCGGTGTTGGGGCAAGAGACATTCAACTCGTAAGCCGCGATGCCTTCGCCATCGTTGAGGATCTCGATGGTGCGCTCGTAGTCTTCGCGGGTATAGCCGAAAACATTGGCCAGCACGACGATGTTCTTGATCTCGCGCAAGTGCGGCAACTTCTCCGCGAGAAAGGCTTGCGCGCCGATGTTTTGCAGGCCGATGGCATTCAACATTCCAGCCGCGGTTTCCCACAGGCGCGGCGGAGGATTACCGATCATTGGCTCCTTCGAGAGTCCCTTCACGACGAATCCGCCGAGTTTGCCCAGATGCACGACGTCTTCAAACTCGACGCCGTAGCCAAATGTTCCGCTGGCGGCAATAATCGGGTTCTTCAGCGGAATGCCGGCCACGCTCACGCCGAGATCGGGAGCCGACGCGGCGGTCATGGTTTCGCGTTCCCCAGAGGGAAGGTTCTCATCGCGCAGTTAGTTTACACAGGCGGGCGGAATACGCCAAAGATGTCGTCGAGGGAAAAGTCGAACCGTGCACTGCCTAATGCGATGCTGACGCGCGCCGCAGGAAAATCGATGGGGCGCACATGACAGCCGTGGAGCGGAACTGACTCGCCCGTTTTTCCCGTGGGCGCGCCGCCGACATTTCGCCCTTTTCGTCGGTGGACAGAATCGACAGCGGCTGATTGCGCTTGGATTGGTGGCCGCTCGCCAAATGAAGAACAATCGCGATGACAATGCCGAAGGCGGCGCTGAAAGCGACGAAGGACCAGAGTGCGGGGAATCCGATAACGAAGATGAGAGCGCAGCCTATCGCGAATACGAGTCCCATCAATCCGCCGCCTACTGTCAGTCTATGCATGCTGATGCCCGGATGCCGATCTGCGGCCATGGATCACCTCCGCTTTCCCTTGATCATTCCACCGATGAACTCCCAGATACAAGCCTTTTCCGAAGCGTTGCAGTTAACTGAAGGGTTGTATCAGGGCATGTCGTTAGACATGCCGTATCTAGACAGAGACTAAAGTCGGCTTCAGCCGCTGCCCCAGCAACCCAGCGGCTGAAGCCGGGTCGGAACCGAGCCATCTGGCGGCACCGCTAAAGCGGATGCCCTGATACGAACCTTGTCGGATGCCTGATACGAACCTTTCTCGGACACCCTTGTACAGACCTTTCTTCTCCGACTCCGCTAAGTCTTGCGTGCATTCTGCGGCTCTTTTCCGATACATTAGTTGTTTCCTTTACTTGGTCTGATCTGACTCATGCTTGATCTGAATTTCGTTCGTGAAAACCTACCGCTTGTGGAAGATAAGCTGCGCCAGCGCGGACTGGATCCGGCTGCGGTGCTGCGCGACTTTCGGGAAGTCGAGACCGAGCGGCGCCAGGCCATTACCGAAGCGGAGACCAGCAAGGCGCAGCGTAATAAGGCGTCGGAAGAGATTGCGAAGCTGAAAAAAGGTGGGCAGGATGCCAGCGCTGCGATGAGCCAGACGAAGGACCTGCGCGAAAAGATCCAGGTGCTGGAAAAAACTGCGGCTGACCTTGATACTCGTCTGCGCGATATTCTCGCGGGCATTCCGAATTTGCCGCACGCCAGCGTCCCCATCGGCCACAGCGCCGAGGACAATGTCGAGGTGCGCCGCTGGGGCACGGCGCCGAAGTTCGATTTCACTCCGAAGGCACACTGGGATCTGGGGGCGGAACTTGGCATCCTCGATCTGGAGCGGGCTGTGAAACTGTCCGGGGCGCGGTTCGCAGTCTATTGGGATCTGGGCGCGAAGCTCGAGCGAGCGCTGGCTAACTTCATGCTCGACCTTCATACGCGCGAACATGGATATACCGAAGTTCTTCCTCCGTATCTGGTGAATTCTGAATCGATGTATGGCACTGGACAGTTGCCCAAGTTTGCGGCGGATCTTTTCCGCGTGCCGCACGGCGACAAGGATCTCTGGCTGATCCCGACAGCGGAAGTTCCAGTCACCAATCTCTATCGTGACGAAGTGCTCGAGCAGGCGCGGCTTCCGCTCTCGCTCACCGCTTACACGCCTTGTTTTCGCAGCGAGGCGGGATCGTACGGGAAAGATGTGCGCGGGATTATCCGGCAACATCAGTTTCAGAAAGTCGAACTGGTGAAGTTCACGCGCCCGGAACATTCCTACGACGAGCACGAAACACTCACGCGCAATGCGGAGGAGGTTCTCCAGAAGCTCGGTCTGCATTACCGCATAGTCAAGCTTTGCACCGGAGACATGAGCGCGGCCTCGGCGAAGACGTACGACATTGAGGTGTGGCTGCCAGGGCAGCAGTTGTATCGGGAGATTTCGTCGTGCTCGAACTTCGAGTCGTATCAGGCGCGGCGGGCCAACATTCGTTATCGTCCGGAGGGTAAGAATAAGACCGACTTCGTGCACACGCTGAACGGAAGTGGGCTGGCCGTCGGCCGCACCTGGGTTGCGATCGTGGAAAATTATCAGCAGGCGGATGGGAGCGTCGTGATTCCCGAGGCGCTGCGGCCATATATTGGCGCGGATAGGATTACGGCGAAGAAGTTTTGAGCTGCCGGCGAAAAGCAGGTTCCTCACCGGCGTAGAATTCCGGTTCGGAGTGACAACGTGATAATGTAAGCCGGGTGTCAAGCTAGACGCTAGAAGCTAGAAGCTTTCACCCAGGAACGAGTAGACTTGCAAAGAATAGAACTCACGACTACCGCGCCCAGCGCGCCCTTGCCCATGAACGCCGTCTGGCGAACAATTCGCGGATACATTCTGTGGCAATACGAGCGGGGCACGCTTCACTACGACATAATGGTGACGCTGATCATCCTATTTGTCCTGTTCTCGCCGCGAGTGATCAACTTCAATGACAAACCCATCGCCCGGATTCCGCATCCGACTGACGTTATCGTGTCAGCCGATGCCGAGGGCCATCTTTTCTATCAGGTCGAGGCCAACGCGATTTCGCCGGGCAACGATCAGGCCGTGCGCGAGCAGTTGCTGCGGATTATCGAACCGATTTCGGGTGCGGTTTCAATTGTGAGTTATGAAACCGTCTCCGACCACAAGGGAAAAGTGCAAGGCTACAAAGTGCTGGCCAAGCGGGATTGAAAATAGGAGCCAAGTAGTTGGAGCGCGGCGTCCGAATCGCAATCGCAAGGGTCGAATGCAGATGACACGTTTCTCGCTGGTGCTTCCGATTGGGCTGATTTCCTGTCTTTCTCTTTTTTTTCCGCAGGCGCCAACTTCATCCCCACTAGATGCGGTTTTAAAAAAAATGGATTCGACCTCTGCGACCTTCCGCACGACGCAAGCCGATTTCGAATGGGATACGTACGAAAAAGTGATCGATGAACTCGACGACATTGAGACAGGAACCATCTATTACCGTCGCAATGGCAAAGACATCGAGATGATGGCCGAAGTCAAGAAGGCGGGCGGCGATCCAAAAAACCTGAAACCGGAGCCTAAATACGTTCTCTTCAGCAACGGCATCATCCGCATGTATCAGCCCAAGCCCGACCAGGTGACCGTCTACGATCTCGGCAAGAATAGAAGCGAGTTCGAAAGTTATCTCGTGCTCGGCTTCGGCGGAAGCGGGCAGGATCTGGTGAAGGCATTTGACGTAACGTATGTCGGTCCGGAGACCGTCAACGGCGTTGCCACCGCTCAGTTGCAATTGATCCCAAAATCTGAAAAAGTTCGCAACACCTACAACAAGATTCTCCTTTGGATCGATCTCGACAAGGGAATTTCGGTGCAACAGAAATTTATTACGCCGCAGGGCGATTATCGCCTGACCAAGTACTCCAACATTCAGCTGAACGAGAAGAAAATTCCCGACAGCGTTTTTAAACTGAATACGACCAGTAAGACGCAAACGATTTCACCTAAGGGATAAGTCATTGAATCTGAAAGGGATGAAGGTGCGCAGAGAATTGCATGCGGGAAGCTAGACTGACCGCGCTATACTTGAACCTTCAGTTTGAGTCCATTCATGGCCAAGGTTTTTACGATTACTGTCCCCCCGAAGCTGGGAAATAAGCGCAGAGAGCGCAACACAGATCCTCGTTATGTCGACGGCCAGCGCCTGCTGGTCGAAGCCATGAAATATCTGGCACAAGCCGACCCGGTGCAGAACCGCCCCGCCATCGAACTGATCTCGGAACATGTGCGCACCCGCTTCCGCATGAGCGACTCGCCGCTGGGGTAAGCGGGCGGAAGCCTCGGCAATTTCCTAAGTTGTTTTCGGCAGCGCACTTGCTGGCGCAGTTGCCGGCTCAGAAAATCCAATTTCATTTCGCTGCGTGATAACTCCTCGCAGCAGTGTTCAGAACGTCAGTCTCGCCGCCAGCTGGATAATGCGTGGATCGTGCGTCGAGGTCACTTGGCCGAATTGGGCGCTATTGATGTTGGTCACTGGATTGATGAAGTTTGCGTGGTTGAAAATGTTGAAGAACTCAGCACGGAATTCCAACTTCATCCGCTCGGCGATCAGAGCAGTCGTTTTAGCCAGCGCCAGGTCGACATTCACAAAGCCCGGGCCCTGTAGGGAGTTGCGTGCCAAACCGCCGTAAGTGGCCAGCGAAGGATTGGCCACCACTTGGTCGTTGGAGGGCAGCATAGTCGGCCCCGGCGTGCAGGCCGGGGGCTGATTCTGGTCGTTATTCGGGGGGCATTGTGCGTTGCTGAAGCTGTTGGGATTGAACCAGTAGTTAGCCGGACCTTGCCCGAAGTCCTGCGGATGGCGAGGATTCAGGGAATTAGACGGCCCTATGACATTTGCGTGAACGTTGTAGGGGTCTCCGGCGGCCGATGGGCCTTCCGCTTGAGGATCAAATCGGTCTCCCAGACTCGCGTAGATGTCATAGGGAAAGCCCGTATGATACGTGACGATGGGGAACAGACTCCATCCCTGAGTCAGGCGCTTTGGGCCGGACTCCCATGCTCTATCCCAAGGCATGTCCCATCCGCCACTGAATGTGATTCGGTTGCGCACGTCCTGATCGCTGTCGGCCCGGAAAAGACCTGTGTTGTAGGTCGGTACGCTGCTGTTCCGCTGACGGAATCCAGAAGCATTGTCGATGCTGTGGGACAAGGTATAACCCAGAGTGAAATAAGTGTGACCGATATAGCGCACGTCGGCAAATTGCCGGGTGAGGCTGGCTTGCAGACTGTGGTAGACCGCCTGGCTGACGTTCCTGAATTCGAGCAAGTTGTCAAAGCTGCAAGTGGGACCCGTGCTTGTGCCGTTATCTATCGCACGCTGGGTCTCGGTTTCATCAAGGCAGGAACTGTTGCCGGGCGTCAGGTTCAAAATGCGATCCGTAGTGCCGAGCACGAATGGGTTGATGTCTTGTAATGAGGTCAGGCCATGAGAACTGCTGCCGACGTAGCTGGCTTCCGCTAGGAGATTGCCCTTCAGTTCGTGCTGCACGCTGAGGTTGTATTGGTACGTATAAGGGGTGCGCAGATTGGGATCCACCAGATACACCGAGCCTCCCGAATTTATGGGAAGAAATCCGGCAGCGCCAAAGTCGAGGTTCGATGCCGGCGGATGTGATGGAAATGGGTTCACCGTACCGGTTGCGTCCCAGGGATCCTGGTAGTAGCCCACCGGGCCAGTAGCGCCAGAAACGCTGGGGAAGTACAGTCCCACCGAGGAGAAGAATGGCGGCTGTCCGTTGAACTGGAGGTTGTCTTCGCCCTTCAGGACGTCATAGAACATTCCGATGCCGCCGCGAACGCTGGTCTTTCCGTCGCCGCGTGGGTCCCAGGCAAAACCGAAACGCGGACCCCAGTTGTTGCGCTGCGGAAAATTAACTCCCTTCGGAGCGTTGGGGTCGCCCGGAAACAGCATGCCGATCGGAGCGTTAGGGAAAACAATAGACGGGGTAGTCACTCCGGGAATCACCGAGAAAGAACGACCCTGGGTGTCGAACTTCGGCGAGCTGTATTCGTAGCGCAGCCCAAAATTGACCGAGAGGTTTTTAGCGATCCGCCACTCATCCTGCGCGAAACCGTAATAAGCCTTGCTGCGAATGTTCGACGGCGCAGAGGGATACTGGTAATACGCGGATGGGATGCCCAACAGGAAATCGGCCAGCCCGTTCTGCGATCCCGCTCCCCCGGCGTAAAAGTCCCACTCTCCGTTTACATAGTAGTCGTAAAGTGTATTGTTCTGATAGGCGGACACGCCGGTTCCGAATTTCAAGTTGTGGTGGCCGTGGATGTAAGTGAGAGCTTCGGTAAACCCAAACGTGTTGCTGACCAGCGTAGTGGGACCTTGTTCGCTGTATCCGACTTGCAGGCCGTTGTCGAACCATAGGTTCGGCGGACCGGTGGCCTGATCGGGCGTCGTCCCGAAGCCCATGGCAGCGGCGGTTTGAGACTTGAACGCGCCGGTGGTGGCGTCCTGCCCGGCATTATTTCGTTGCACAAATACTCTGAATTCATTGAGCAGGTTGGTTGTGAAGGTTCGGCTGTAGGTGAGATTCGAGAAATAGCTGTTGTTATAGCTGATGTTGGAATAGCCCGGCACAGTAGCGAAGTTAAACGGGAACAGAAGAGGCTCGCGACGCCCGCCCAGGGTGACGGAAAGTTTGTCCTTCTGGGTGACGAGGAAGTCGAACTTCATGGTGAGTTCGTTGTAGTTGTCGCTCTGCGCGCCCTGATAATCGTGGACGCCGGTTGGGTCGGTGGGGATCATGCCTTTGCTGATGTAATTCTGTGCGACGGGATCGATTGTCGTGGGATCAATAATGCCCTGCGCGGCCAGAGCAGGGTTTTGCTGGAAGTATGGATTCGGGGTGCCCTGAATCGGGTTTCCATTTTGATCCGTGGCACAGCCAGTTCCACCCGGATAATAACCGGTGAGAAAGCAGACCACGTTTGGGTCTGGGCTTCCATTATTGGCAGTTGAAAAATCTCCGTTCAACTCCGCAGGCGTGTACACCGTAAAGGGAGTTGTGGTCGTCTGCTCGGAGAGTCGCTGGCCCTGATAGCCAACAAAAAAGAAAAACTTGTCTTTCTTAATCGGGCCGCCGAAGGTGGCGCCGTATTGGTTGCGCTTGAGCACGTTACGGGGCAAGCCCTGAGCGTTGTTAATGAAAGTATTGGCGTTAAAGGCGTCGTTGCGCAAAAACTCGAAGGCGCTTCCATGCCAATCGTTGGTGCCGGACTTGGTCACTACGCTGATCACGCCGCCGCCGTTTCGTCCATATTCGGCCGAATAGTTACTCTCGAGGACTCGGAACTCGGCAATCGTATCGGGATTAGGGTTGTAAACGACGCTGTTGTCGAGCAGGTTATTATTGAGCGCGCCGTCGAGCAGGAAAGTCACGGAATCTGATCGTCCGCCGCCGATACTGTAGGTACCCGCCGCAGTGCTGTCGTCATTGGTCTCAGTCACGCCCGGCATGAGCTTCGCCAGATCGAGAACGTCGCGGCCATTTAACGGGGCGCGCTGAATGGTCTCGCCGACAATGCTCGTGCCCACTGTCTGATTGACGGTTTCGACGTTGGCCGCCTGCCCCGTAACCTCGACGACCTCTGAAAGCTGGCCGACGACCAGTTTGGCATCGAGGCGCAACGACTGGTTAATCTGGAGAGCCTGGTGTTCGAAGGCCTGCCGGCGGAATCCTGACATTTCCACCGAGATCTTGTACGTGCCAATCGGCAGAGAGAGGATTTCGTAGAACCCATTCTTATCGCTGGTCGTCGAGTTGGAGATTTGCGTGCCAAGGTTAGTGGCCGTGACCTTGGCCCCGACCAACGCCGCGCCAGTTTGATCGGTTACGTTGCCCACAATTCGGCCAGTGGCTTCCTGCGCTGCGGCCAGCCCAACAAACAGGGCTGCCATTGCCACCAAAGAGAGAACCCCGCGAACCCGTCCCAGAATCATCATTGCGCTATCCCCCGAACTCCAACTGGACAAAATGAAACGCCAGCGCATGCACTACCATGCGCAGTGAAAAAGTCATATAACAAAATTGCCTTTGCCCAGGAACGAAAACGCGTGGCAAAAAGACCCCGGGACTTGTTGGGGCGCTATTGTGCAACTTCATCGCCACGATATTCAAGTTGAATTTGCGGCAGTTAGCGCTTCCTGAAACGATTGAATACGGCATTCCACAGATTCCGTTCCAGATTTGGAACTTCATGCCCGTCGGTGAAAAAGCCCGGACGCAAGAATTATGACCACGGGATAGCATTCCAGCGTGTAACGGGGCTCGGGATTTTCCAGAGTTCCGAGAAATGCCGAGCGCAGCAGCAGAAATAAAATGAATAGGCCGATGCCAAAAATTGCGCGCGCGCGCACCAGGCCGGCAGCGGCCATCGTCACATAGGCGAGATTGATCGCGCCAAATCCCAGGCTGACGGCGAGCCAGCGTTCGTCATCGTTAAACTCCCACCAGCGCGGATCGGACGGAAAAAGTTCGGTGCGCGGGCGCAGCCACATATCTGCGATGCGGAGTGCAGGAAGCCACAAATAATATCGGGTTGGCGCGGCGCGAACCCGCTCGGCAGCGAGAGCTGCGAAGCGAGCGTCGAGTGCCGGAGTCATGTCGTGATCGCGGTTATAGTCGGCGAAAAGTGCCGCGGTGCGCTGGCGCTGTGAATCGGAATCGAATGCGCGATCGGGGAGCTTGGTCAAATCGATTTCCGAACCCGGGACGCTCCAGTAAATCTCTTGTACCGAGACGTAGTCGGCAATCCAGGTCTTCGTCCAGCGATTGAAGCCATTCATCACCATGTCGTCAGAGTCGGTGGCATAACGCGGAGCCAAAGGCTCGAAGCGATGAAGCGTGTGCAGGTTGCGCAGCGTCCACGGCACCAGAGGAGCGAGGGCTCCGGCCGCGAGCAGCACTCCGGCCCAGAGGATGGTTCGAGGAGCAAGCGTTCGTTGAGCAGAAGTTCGTTCAACAATCGGCAGAGCGCCTCGCTCCTTGAGCTGACGCACGAGCCGCCAGAGCAAGTATCCGCCAATCGCTGCCAGCAAAATCCCTCCGTCAGGCCGCAGCAGAATCGCCGCCCCCACGGATAATCCGCAGCCGAGCCAGATCAAGATGAGACGAGCCGGTGATGTTGTGTACGAGGCGGCGTCCTCGCCTGCCCCTAACCCGCGCAACGCCAACTCGAGAGCGAGTGCGGTGAAGAAAATCTCCAGCGTCTCAGTCAGGGCCGTAGCCGCATAGTTAGCTAGAAAAGGACAGAATGCGGCCAGAAGAAATGCCGCCTTCGCGGCTCGCCTGGAGAAAAGGCGAAGCGCCATATCGGCGATCAAAAAGCAGGTGGCCAGGTCGAACAATACCTGCACCAGCAGGACCGCGCGAAAATTTCCGGTCCCAAACAGCGCGAAAATCGCGGCCAGAAATGCGGGGTAGCCGGGGAGCCGCGAGAGCGTGGGCACGATTGCCCCGGAGTTGGTTATGCCATAGGTACCGTGATGCAGCCAGTTGTTTGCAATGTCGGCATAAAATCGCGAATCGTCAACGACTCCGGGAAAGCGTACCACCAGGAATAGCCGCAACCCCAGCGCCGCTAAACTCGCCAAAACAAAGAAACGTGCCTTCTTGCCTGCTAGATCCTTTGCCAGTTCCTGCACGCGCACGCTGCGAATGATAGCGCGTTTCGCGCAATCCCTGTGGCGCGAAATTGCATCTCATAACTAAGGGCAATCGAATCTCATCCTGCGGTCGCCGAGAATTGACCGGGTGCGCTCGGCAGCATACGATAAACAGTTACTGCTCCTCCCCATGGCTCAGCCAGTCTTCTATGATCCGCGACGCGCCCGGTGGAAACGCCTGCGACGCCTGGTCGACGTTACCGCGGTCCTGGTTTCTACCCTGATTATTTTCTTCGTCTACACCGCGCTGCGGGACGAGCCACTGCCCGAACTTCTCTTCTCTCCGCAAAAGCGCGCCTTCAAAGCTCTGAAAGAGAGTGAGAAGGAAAAAGCTCGCGACCGCTTAAAAAAAATAGTTGCGCGGTCGCACCGCAGATCCAAACTGGCGGCGTCGCAGGTGACATTGAATCAGGAGGAAGGAATTCGCGCGGCCTTCTATGTGCCCTGGGATGCGGCCAGCTTCTCGTCGCTGCGCGCCTACGCCCACCAGGTTGACATTCTTTATCCTGACTGGCTTCACGTGCTCACGCCAGACGGACGACTCCAGGGCGTCGACGACCAGACCAATAAATATTTCGACGTCGTGCAGGGCAACTCGGTCCTGCCGGTCGACGACAAAGTGATGCCGTTTCTGAAGACGGAAGACCCCGCCATGGAAGTCTTTCCTATGGTGAACAATTCAGACGGCGCCAATTGGGTCGGGGATATTGTTGGCTTCCTCAACGATCCGAACGCGCGAGCTCACTTTCGCCAGCAAACCGGACAGTTTCTTTCCTCCGGGCATTACCGCGGCCTGATGATCGATTTTGAGGCCTTTCCGCCGAGCGGCCAAGCTGGGTATATGGCTCTGTTGAAAGAATTGTACGGCGATCTGCACAGTCGCGGCCTGAAGCTCTACGTGGCCGTGCCGCCGCACAGCAACGAATACGATTATCCCGCGATCGCCTCGGGAGCCGACGGCGTGGTGCTCATGAATTACGACGAGCATTATCCCGGGGCTGAGTCCGGTCCCGTAGCTTCGCAAGACTGGTTCGTACAGAACCTGAAATTTGCCGAGAAGGTGATTCCCAAAGAAAAGATCATTTGCGCCATCGCAAATTATGGCTATGACTGGGCCCTGAAACCGAAAAAAGGAACGCTGCCTCCCGAAGAACACGACAGCACTGTCAGCGTGCAGGATGCATGGCTAGCCGCGCGCGATTCCGACGAAGATGTCAACTTTGACGATGACGCCATGAATCCGCATTTCAGCTACCTCGACGAACGAAGCGTGCAGCACGATATCTGGTTCCTGGATGCGGTTACCGCCCTGAACCACATGAGGTCCGCGCAGAACCTGGGCATCCAGACATTCGCGCTCTGGCGCCTGGGCAGCGAAGACCGCTCCTTGTGGCGGGTGTGGGACGTACCCGGCGACGCAGGCGCAATTGACAAACTGCGCGACGTGCCCCCTGGTGCAGGCGTGGATATGGAGGGTCAGGGTGAAATCCTGCGCATCGAAGATAAGCCCGCGCATGGTACGCGTGACCTGACCCGCGATGACACCAGCAAGTTAATCGCCGATGAAGTCTTCCAGAACCTGCCCGAGCCTTACCGCGTGGGTCGATATGGCTACAGCCCGAACAAAGTTGCACTCACGTTCGACGACGGTCCGGATCCCCAGTGGACGCCGAAAATCCTCGATGTGCTCAAACAGAAAAACGCGACCGCCACTTTTTTCCTGATCGGCATCCAGGCCGATAAGTTTTCGGGAATCGTGAAGCGGATTTACAACGAAGGCAACACCATCGGGAACCACACCTTCACGCATCCCGACATCAGCAACATCTCCAACGCCTATGTGAAGGTAGAGCTCAATCTGGCGGAGCGCCTATTTGCGAGCCTGGTGGGCGTGCGCGTCACATTGATGCGACCACCCTATGCGATTGATGAGGAGCCCGATACCGCGGACCAGGTGCGCCCGCTCGAGATTCCGCAGGAGATGGGCTACGTTACCGTCGGCAACCGCATCGATCCCGACGACTGGAGCGGGAGTCCTTCGGCCGAAAAGATTTCGGCCTATGTGCTCTCACATCTTCCGCCCTGCCGCCCGGAAAACCTGCGCTGTGGCAACGTCGTTTTGCTGCACGATGGCGGCGGCAATCGCGCCGAAACCGTGCGCGCTCTGCCCACGATCATCGACGGCATCCGGGCTCGCGGGTACGAGATCGCTCCGGTTTACGAACTGCTCGGCAAAACTCGCGCCGACGTAATGGCTCCATTGCCCGCGGGCGAACTGTGGTGGGCCCGGCTCGACCGATTCGGTTTTTGGCTGTTCGGGGCTGGAATCGCCTTGATCACCTGGGTCTTTCTTGTCGGCGATGTATTGATGACCGGTCGTCTTATCTTTATTGGAGCGGCTGCGATTTACGACCGTGTGCGCGAGAAGATACTCGGCAAACCCGCTGAAGTCGCTTCCTACAGGCCGAAAGTTGCGGTGCTCATTCCCGCCTACAACGAAGAGAAAGTAATCGAGCGCACCGTGCGCGCGGCGCTCAACTCGAATTATCCCAACCTGCGCGTAATCGTGATTGACGATGGTTCGAAAGACCGCACGCTCGAGGTGGCGCGCAGAACTTTCTCTGCGGAAACCGCGGCGGGGAAAGTTCTGATCCTCGGAAAACCGAACTCGGGTAAGGCCGAAGCCCTCAACTACGGTATCGAGCACATCGGCGATGCGGAAATCTTCGTAGGAATCGACGCCGATACCATCATCGCTCCGGATGCGATCTCGCGCCTGGTGCCGCATTTCATCAATCCCAAAGTCGGCGCCATGGCGGGCAATGCGAAAGTCGGCAACCGCGTAAATCTTTGGACGCGCTGGCAGGCGCTCGAATACATCACCAGCCAGAATTTTGAGCGTCGCGCGCTGGATCTGTTTAACGTGGTCACCGTCATACCAGGCGCCATCGGCGGATGGCGCACGGAGGCGGTACGCCATGGTGGCGGTTATCCCATCAACACGGTGGCGGAAGACGCCGACCTCACCATGAACCTGCTCGAGCAGGGCTATAAGGTCATCTATGAAGATCAGGCGCTCGCCTTCACCGAAGCGCCGGTGGATGCGAAGGGCCTTATGCGCCAGCGCT
>DASYBM010000012.1 GCA_036500765.1 Candidatus Sulfotelmatobacter sp. | reverse complement strand
TCGAGCCAGCTCGCCTGCCTCCGTTTTGCATAGTGACCGTAGGTAGCTTCCAGTTCCCTCATCTCTGAACAAGGCATCAGGTACTCCGTCACAGCAGTTTTTCAATGGTATAGCGTTGGGCTCAGAGCAGTCTCTCGCCCGATGCGAATCTGTCGATCCCATCGCGGCCGAAAACTTTGAGTGCGCTGAGACACCGACGCAACAACCTCGAAGACGAATCGGCACCGGCAAGCCGTCTTGTGAAAACAAATCACTTGATCCACATGCCCCAAAACGTGACTCGTCCATTACCGGCCAGGCGATGAGGACACGGGAATCATCTGCTGCGTTCTGAAAAGAAAGCTAAAGGTTGAGGCGCCGAAACAGATTCATTGCATTGCCATGCTGAATGGCGGCGGTGGCGGATGCCGGCAACGCCAATTCGGTTAATCCCAGGCTCGTCGAAGAAATCGGGACAAACGGAAAGTCGCTGCCGAACAGTATTTGAGACGTTGGTATCAATTTCAGCAGAGCTGCCATGGCTGCCGGACTCGTTGACGCTGCAATGTCGTAATAAAGCCTTTGCAATTCAAACTCGACCCCTTGCGGAGCGAAGTTGGCCGGCATGTATTGATTAATGGTCGACTTGGATGCGTTGGCATTCGAGATTCGGCTCGCGAGAGAGATGCGGCCTGCAAGCATTGGAAGGGTACCGCCCGCATGCGAGAAAATAAAACGGATCTCGCGACAATTCAACATCGTTCCGGTAACCAGCAAGCTCACCACAGCGCGAGTGGTGTCATGGGGCCACTCAATCACAGGGTCCGCTACCGATGGAATCAGCCCGGAGCAGCAGGATGGCGACGTGGGGTGAAAATGGACGACGGCCTTTCGGCGGTTTAGTTCTTGGAACACCGGCGCGAACGCCGGATCTCCAGGACGCTTATCAGCGTAGCTGGTCAGCAGGCTGATGCCGTCCGCTCCTAGGGTATCGAGGGTGTATTCGATTTCCTTAAGGCTTCCTTCCACATCTGGCAGCGGAAGGGACGCAAATAGCCCGAAACGACCTGGATGATCACGAACCACCCGTGCCCCAAATTCATTCGTTTCACGCGCCAATTTACGTATCGCTTGAACGTCCCCACTCAACTGTCCGGGTTGCGACAACATTGCCATAGCGACGCCGCTCTTATTCATTTCCGCGAGCGACATCTCGGGTGTCCAATCACTTCCAGGCACAGCGACTCCCCTGGCGCTCGCGTCCGCTTTGTACGTGGAAGAGACGAAATGGTGGTGAACGTCAATGAGCTGCGCTTTCGGTGCCGTGTCGCTTATCTGAGCGAAGCTCATTTTGTTCTGCGAAACCATCATGGCGGCCCCAGTTAGCAGGAACTGGCGCCGATCGAGAACACCCCGTGTGTGCATTAGACTTCCTCTAGCGCCCTACATGCGAGTCGATCTCTCTACGGCGGTGCCGCGATGATATCAGAGGCAGATTCCCTTTGACCTAGGCGTGGGGAGCATGCGGGCACAAGTCAGAGAGCGGGGCGCGGGCACTTGCCCAAAAAGTCGCCTTCTCAAGCAAGTGACCTGATTCTCAATTGGCGAGTTC
>DASYBM010000010.1 GCA_036500765.1 Candidatus Sulfotelmatobacter sp. | reverse complement strand
CAGGTGGGGCTCTTCGATGAGCGCTTCTTCATGTATATGGAGGACGTCGATCTGGTGCGGAGGATTCTGGCAGTCTCCCGCGCGCTTTATTACCCGGCGGTCTCGATCGTCCACGAGTATCAGAAGGGCTCGTATCGCGATGCCCGGCTGGCGTGGCATCACGTCCTCTCGGCGGTGAAGTATTTCTCGAAGTGGGGCTGGATCCTGGATTCGGGACGACAGCGGCTGAACCGGCGGCCCTGAAATAGCCGGCCCCGCCTGGACCGGCCTATCGGCGAAGGCCACCGGGGTCATGCTGCGCGGCCTTTTTGCCGATTAGAATGATGCCGGAGCCGCTGGCGGGCGAAATGGCCTGTCGGATTTTCGTGTGCCCGTCGTATATTCGAAGTCCCGGCTGTTACCGGAGCTTGTTCGCATGATCGAAGACGCTTGGAAACCCCGAATTTTGGTGTATTGTCTATTGTTGTCTATGCGTAAATATATGAAAAGTCGTGAGCTATAGCGACTCGATGTCGATTTGAGCACGTAGTAAGACAGCAATCTTTGCGATCGTGAGGTTACACTGATTCCGCAGACAAATCCGATTTTTGGCCATGTTGTCAATCGGCCCCTTAGGGGAGTGCGTAACGATTCCTTTACGATACTTTGATGAGTATGTACCTTATCTACGTATGAGATAGGGCTGGCTGTGAACGGGAATGGATTGCTTGACGCGGGTAGCTGCAGTTTGGCGCGACACACTCAATGGCGTTATTAGGACTTGGGTAACCCGATGTTCGATTCCCCCGCTGCATCTGAACAAGAAGATGCGGCCTCGACCTTAATGCGCCAGAGCGGGAAGGGACTCCCGCGGGGCGCCGAACAGAGGGGCAAGAAGTGTATCCAAGGATACTGAATGAGTTCATTTGAAACCTCACGTAGTCTCTCCGTTCAACCTTTATGGAATGACTTTTCACGGAAGAGCGCTGCCCCCCATCGCGAGGAACGGTTACGTGGAAGTGCTGCTGCTTCCGCAGTTGCTTACGACGAGTTTGAGGCGGCGGAGCCGAGCGTCTTTCCGAACGGGAGTGAGTGGTCGCTCTGTGGGCTACGCCGGAGCATGGACCTGACTCTGGCCTTTTTCGGTCTGCTTGTTTTCTCGCCGGTATTTGCCCTTCTTGCCGTCGCCGTACGACTCAGTTCCCCAGGGCCAATCATCTTCCGCCAGGAGCGGGTAGGCCGGCTGGGGCAACTGTTCACCATTTACAAGTTTCGCACCATGGAGGCCCAGCCGCAGCCAAAGGGGCTTTCTGTCACCCGGCACGGCGATCGCCGCGTCACCGCAGTGGGGCGCCTTCTTCGCCGCTACAAGTTGGACGAGCTGCCCCAACTGGTCAATGTGCTCTTCGGGGACATGAGCCTGGTAGGGCCGCGGCCGAAGCTGCCCGACCACCAGCATCGTCAGGCGCAGAGCATGCCATTCCGCCCGGGCATTACCGGCGCGGCGACGCTGGTCTTCCGCTGCGAGGAGGAGATGCTGCGGCAGGTTCCCGAAGAACAGATCGAGGCATTCTGCAAATACAAGCTGACGCCCTACAAGACCAATCTGGACTTCGCATACGCGGAACGCGCTACTTTCCGCAGCGACGTCGCGTTGATGTTGCGGACCGCGCAGGTGTGCATGGTGCGCAGCAAGGCGAAGCCGCCGCAGCCGAGCGCGATCCTTTAGGGCAGATTCCGCCCATCGCGATGCCG